>JAAELL010000117.1 GCA_024226735.1 bacterium
GCGCGGCTCCCCGCTGGGGAAGAGGAGGCCCTTCCCCAGACCCCATCCCTCTTGACCGACACGATTCACCCAGTACCAACCAACTGAAGTTCGGTGTCCGAGAAACCCCGGAGGGTCAATCTTCGCCTGCACGCGCGTGCCACGCACGTCGGTCACGTAGAGGGAGTCGGGATCGGAGCGCTCCACCTGGTCGCAAACGAATGCGACGGCGCGCGCGAGGCTCGCGGCGTACGGGCCCGCGCTCGGCGTCGAGCCCGAGCGGATCAGGGCCAGAGCGCTGATGCACGTGTCCGCGACGTTGGCCTTGTCCCTGACGGCGTCCAGGGCCTGGCCCATCTGGTCGGACTCCTCGCCCTGGGCCCAGCCGCCGCTGGTGCGCTGGGTCTCGACCAACCAGTCGAGGCCGCGCAGCACTTCGTCTGTGAGCGGCTTGGGCTCGACCGCCGTCGTCCAGCCGGACCTCGATCCGGCGTCGGTCCCGGTCTCCTCTGTCGCTTCCGGCGGCTCGCCCGCGACGTCCTTCTCGGTCGGCTCCTCGGATCCGACGTAGCCTTGAACGGCCCATACCGTGGCACACAACGCAGCGGCTCCCGCCGCAATCGACTTCCCTGCCATTCGAGCACCTCCTCGCGCTCTGACGTTTTCAGCAGGCCTGGTCCGGTTGCCCCGTCTCCTAGCTAGACGTCGCAAGGGCCCCGGGGATTAGAAGGATTCGATTTTTTTCGATCGGCGCGGAGCGTGCGTTTCCGAGAGCCATGCGTGCGCTCCGGCACACCGCGACGGCAGACCAAGACGGCGCGACGCAGCGACGTTGGATGCCCGAGTCACCAACGAAGGAGTCTTCCAGGTTCGGCACACGTTTCGCCTGTCTTTGCGCCGTCGCCACGGCGCTCCAGTCCGGGCTCGTCCAGGATCCCGGCATCATCGAGTTCCCGGTCGCGATCTCGATCTCGCCCGGATTGGACGACTTCTACGGCGGCCTCGAGCGGGGGCTGGTCGGCGGGCCCTTCTACGACCGCACAGCCGCGGGACTCCTCTTGGCCGAGCCCGCGCCTCCGGGCGGAGTCGCAGTGGCGCCTCTTCTTGCTCGCCCAACATCTGCGCGTGCAGACGACGCGGCGCTGGGGGTCGATCTGGACGATCGACGGCCTACCGCTCGGGCAGCTCAGCGCAGGCGCGGCGACCGACCCCGTGCGTCGCGCCTTCGCCCTGATCGCACTTCAGGACCGGCACGGTTTCGCCGCCAGGCCGTACCTCGAAGACGACGAGTCGCTCGTGCGCCTCGCGGCCGCGAGCGTCATCGCAGCGCCGGCAGGCGTGACCGAGGCGAAAGCGGCGCGTGTCGTGGACGCGCTTTCCGCGCTCCTCGCGGAGGAGCGCGCCGAGTACCGGGCGGCAGCGGCAGGCGCGCTCGGCCCGTGGATCTTCCGCGAGCAGGACTTCGTGCGGCTGGCGGCCGCGGCCGACTCCGACCCCGATCCGGCCGTGCGCGCGGCGGCGCTGCGTTCGTGCGGCAAGAGCGCGCCCGGCGGCCTCCCGAACGGGGTCCGGTGGTCGATTGCTGCACCAACGCCCCGTCAGAAGGGCGCGACCGCGACAAAGCGCCTGACCGTTCAGAGAATCACGCGAATCGTGAATCTTCGAGGCGCGCCAAGCTCCTTCTAGGATGGGATGGGGAACCGTCCCAGCGCCGGGCTCCCTTTTCCCGGCACGGGGACGATTCGCTCAAAAGGTGACGCTGATCCCCTCGGAGAAGTTGTTGGTGTTCCCCGCGTCCCGGTACCAAGCCTGGAAGTACCAGGTCTGTCCGGCTTGAACCGCGACCGGCGGATTCACTGGGATGTCGTTCGTGTCGACGGTCAGCGAGATCACGCCAGCGGTACCCGAGTTCGCGACCTGACTCGGGTCACTGAAACGCCCGATGTTGCCTGACAAGCAGATGGTGCCGTCGCTGCCGGGAGGCGAGAACAGTCCCTGCTGCATGCTCGCGAGAAAGTAGCCGAACTGATTCGGAGGCAATTGGCTCGCCCACAGAGTCAGCGGCTCGCCCGCGACCGCGGTACCCGTCGCCGCGATCAGCGCGGGGAAGCCCGTCGAGTTGTCGGCCGCCGGTCCGCAGTAGCGTATGCCGACCGGTAGTTGACTGTAGGAATAACGCTCAGCCCGAAAGACACCCTGGCCATGGATGTGCGTCCAAACGGTCTGCGACGCACTCGTCACCTCGAAGAAGCGACCGGGAGCTCCCTCGCAGATCAACGTATTGCCGTTGGGCAGACGTTGCGCTCCCGAGACGTTGCTCGAGAAGAACGAAGTCGGGATAGGCGCCGTGTAGATCCAAACCGGTTGGGCCGGGCCGTACGCGCCACCGGGCGTCAAGGCGTAGTTCCCCTGCGCATCGACTGGCGGGACGATCTCATCGACGGTCGAGTACGTACCGGCCGGCCGGCCGAGGCCGTTATTGAAGACGAGGATGTTGCCCGCTCCGGGCAGCCCCTCCGGAATCCAGTGCGCATTGTGCTGCGAGAACAGCTGCTGGTCCTGCACGGTGCCCGCGTCGTAGGCCGCCGGATTGCCCCAACGGTAGAGCAGGTCGCCCCCCTTGCCGCTGTGGCCGCCGGTGTGGCCAGCAGCCTCGGCGGTCGTCGTGCTGTGGTCGATCACCCAGAACTCGCTGTTGCTGCGTGCGCTAAGGATGATCTGGTCGAGATCGGCGTTGTAGTCGATGCCGTTGGAGTGATTCCAATCGGTATTGACCGGATCCGGCGGGTAGTTCACGTCGATCAACTCGGGATGGTCGGCCACGACCCCGTAGTTGGTGACCGCCGGATCGAAGTCCTGCACGAGGTGATCCCACACGTGCCATTCCCACACGATCTCGCCGCTCGTCGGCCCCGTCGGTCGGACTTCGATGATGTGATCCGGAGCGAACGCTTGCCCCTGGATCAGCGCCGGATTGCGCCCCGCGGCAATCGCGTCCTGCCGTGTCAGGTACTCCCAAGCGATCATCAGGATGTTGCCGTTCGGCAGCATCTCGATGTCGTGGTGTTGCAGGTGGTCGGCGTTCGCATAGTCGAAGCTCCAAACGACCGTCCCGTCCCACTCGACTTCCTCGACCCCACCCCCGGATCCGCCGGTCCCGTTCACCAGTCGCCGGGTGCGCAAGAGATTTCCGTCCTCGAGCAAGTAGACGGACAGGCCCGGGCGTGCCGTGCCGGGCCACGTATGCACGACGGAGCCGTCGTTGTCGATCAGGCGCGCCGACGTGCTGTTGTTGGGCTGAAAGAGCGTGACGCCGTCGTACGGAAGCTGCGCCAGTGCGGGAGCGCTAGCGAACAGAGCTGCGCAGATCTTGATGGAAGCGGACATGGGTGCAATCGGGCTGCGGGGTCGGTGCTCGACCGAAGTGGAGGAGAGTGAAGTGAACCGCATGCGAACGAGAAGGTTGCGGTTTCAGGGCGGGCGGTTTGTGAACAGCCGGCCTAGCGTTGCCAATGGTACGACGGTGGCCGTTTTTGCGGTCGTGGAGCCGTAGGGATCGCGGGCGCTTTGCCCGGTCTATCCGATGATGGAACCCATGGGGTTCCAGCACCCGTCCCAACCGTCCCGGTCCTTCATTGCTCGATCGGCATCCCATCATGAAGACCCTCCTCGCCACGCCCGCATTCCTCGCCCTGGCCCGCATGCACGCGCCACGGCGTTGCGGCTCCTGCGACCAATCCCAGTATCACCGTATTGGCAGCGAAGTTGCGTCGTCGCCGCGCCTTGTGGCACGCGCACGCGAACTCGGGATAAGACCGCAACTGTCTGCATCACACCACTAGCGATCGTCCTCGAGGTCGAACCCGTGCACGGTTCCCGCGGTGTCGAACACGGCGAAGCTCGACATGCCGATCGTCGGCATCACCGCGACGGGAGCCAGGTCCGGGACCTCGATCTGAGTGGCCTTCCGCCACCGCATTCGCGGGTGGTAGATCGCGACTTGGTTGCGCCCGGCGGCGACCAGGAACCCCGAGCGGGTGAAGCACGTGACCGGATCGCGCGGGGTGCTGAAGCGGATCGGCTCGGCGTCTTCCGGAGTCAGGATCGCTGCGCTGCTCGGGAAACTCAGCACGAGACGCGTGGTCGTGTTCGGTGCGGACAGGAACATGCTCACGGGCTCGTCGTCGAAGGAGATCGACTCCTCGTGCTCGAGGATCCAGAGCTGCGTCCCCTGGGAGACGAAGCCCGCCTGCGGACTGCAGCAGAGACGCACGGCTCCCCCCTCCCAGAAAGCCGGGAGTGTGTGGGTGCTGAGCAATCCGTGCTTGTAGCGCGACAAGGTGAGCTGTTCGCCAGCCGTGTGGGCACTCACGACACAAAGCACGTCACCCGCGTAGTCGAAGTCGCGCGTGTCGAGCGAGAGCTCCGCGTACCGCTCGACCCTGTCGAGTGGGGACGCACCGCCGCACTTCAGCCGGTAAAGGTGATGGGGCCAGCCCACCAAGAGCTCTCCGCTCGGACTCACCGCGACGCGCAGCTCGTGCGCAACAGCCCGCACGTTCGGGCCAACCGTAAGGGCCACTGAGCTCATTTGCCCTGTCCAGTCCCCCTCGACCAGCACGAGCCCATCGTGCCGCGTCAAGATCGCGGCGAAGAAGCCACGCCCCCAGCTCACCGCACGAACGGCTTGGAGAGTCCCGCTGCCGGTCCGCAGCAGGGGGAAGGGCGTGAGCTGCTTGACGTGAACCCGTCGTGCGCGCGGGCTAGACCGGGGCTCGGGCGGGGTCTCCCTTCGGCGTCGATCGCGATAACGCGCAGCGTCGCCCGCCAACAAGAGATCTTCGGGCGCACTCATTCGTAGCGAGCGGACGAGTGCGGCCGTCTGGACTTTGTTCGCGGCGTCGAGATGGTCCCCCGCGAGCCGCCGGATGGCGCCCGCGGCGCTCTCGCGAAGGGCGTCCGCCGTGCTGAACTGGAGAGTCTCCGCGAGGACTCGAGCCAAGCACACAACATCGCCCAACCCGTCGACGTCCGCGCAGAGCCCATCGATCAACGCCAGCGCAACTCCGCGCTGCCCCGTGCGCTCCAGCAGGCGGAAACACTCGCACAGGCAGGCCTCGTGATCTGCGTTGCGCGGCCAGCGCGCACGCAAGAGCGCGAAAGCCGTATCGGGGTCGTCGAGTCGGCGCTCGTGAATGCGCGCCGCGGACAGGGTGGATCCACCCGCCAATCGAGCGTCCGCCGCACGCCGCCAAGCGGCGCGCGCGTCCTCGGTTCGCCCGAGCTTCTCGTAGAGCTCGGCAAGCCGTTCGTAGACCTCGAGCCGCTCGTAGATGGCCGCCGCCTCGCTCCACAGTCTGCCCGCCTCGAGACAGCGGGCCATCTCCATCTCGTTCCCCAGGCGCTCATGAAGAGCGGCGGCCTCGCGGAAGTCACCGCCCTGAAAGAGGGCCGACGCAGCCGAGCTCAGGTCGCCCAGGAGCTCGGCGAAGATGCTTGCCGCACGGCGGTGACGACCGAGGGCGATCTCACGGTTAGCCGCTTCACGGTAGGCCCGCTGCAGGGCGAGCTGCCGGTCGTAGTCGACGTTCCACAGCGAAGCGCGCTCGCCGCCGCGCAAGCGCTCGAGCTGAAAACCGACGTCGCGCAGTTGCAGCTGGTCGCCGTCGTCAGAAACGCCACGGCTGCCCCCGGCGCCCAGGGGAATGGCGTACTTCAGAGCCTGCTCGAGGTCGCTCCCCAGCATCTCGAGCAGCCGATCGATCGCTCGCTGGCGGCGCCCGTCGCGGTCCCGCGGAGAGCGCTGGATCGTGCGCAGAGCCCAGTCCTCGAGACGATTCACCCACGTGTCGTGATCCGCCTTCTCCGGCACGCGGCGAGTGAACTTCAGAAGACCACGCGCAAGACCACGCCGGAGCCAGCTCCGCCCGCGGGCGCCCCACCCCGGCTGCTCCTCGCCGGGCGCGGGCGGCAGATCCTCCAGCGGCTTCGTGCCGATGTCCTTGCCCGCTTCCTCGATGATCCGCTCGACCGCTGGAGGCTCGGACAGGACGACGGAAGTGAGCGGTAGCTCCGGAGCGAGCCCAGGGTGAGCACGCCCCCAGTCCGTGGCTTCCTCGGGCGGACCCTGCAACAGGTCCGCGACACCGAGCTCGTCTCCGGCATCGAACGCGACCAGCCCGACGGACGGATGCAGGAGCCATACGCCCTCGTCCAGGAGCTCGGCGAGCTCGTGTTCATCGACCTCTGGATCCAGCTCGGCGTCGGCGGGCAGAAACAGCCTCTGGGCGATGCAGCGATAGCGAACACCGCCCGCGATCGCCTCGACACGCTCCTCGTCCGCGGTCCGGACAAGAACGCCCTCGGGCCTGAGATCCCCCGCCGCGCGGGGAACGACGTAGAGGCGAACGTCGGGCCCGGCAAGCCCGTGACGCACGAGCAAGTCGAGCCACACCGCGGGGTCGTCACCGTGCAGGAGCACTCCGGCGCACTTCCCGTAGCACGCAGGCGTGCTCCGCAGACCCAGGGGAAACGCCCTCATCCGATCTGCTCCATGAACCGGCACAAGGCGCCCGTGAACTCTTCCGCATCGGCCGTCGGCCCGCCGATCCGGTAGCGGCTGGGCCCGAACGTCGAACCCGTCGAGAGCCAGCCGCCAGGCTCGCGGCCGCTCAGGACGAGCGTGATCTCCGCGACGTCCAGGTCCGCGCTCACCAGATGCAGCATGCCGCGGGAATCGAGGTAAGCGCGCGAACCGTCCGGCCATTCGGCTTCACGCAGCGTGACTCCATCGACTCTGGTCTTCGGCCCGAAGGGCACGGGGCACAGCTCCTTCGAATCGACGCGACTGTGCCAGCGGAACGCCGGCTCGTCCCCGAGGGTCAAGATCAGCAACCGCCCCTTGTTCCCCACCAGCGTGAGAACGCCGGAAGCATGGACCTGAATGCCCTCGAACTTCCTCCACGGGTTGGAGAGGTTGTCGAAGCGCGCCAATTCCGGGTCCAAGGTCGCCAGCGAGCGACCCGCGTTCACCTTGCGCGCGGCTTCTCCGCGAACATGCGCGACGTAGTGTGTCGTTGCCGAAGTCACCAACAGCACCCGGCGTCCGTCCCGCGAGACCTCGAGGATGCGAGCATCGGAGGTGCCCGTCTTGCCCAACCGGGTTCCACTGGGGACGCGCACGAAGTCGCCGCTTTGCGTCAAGCCAATGATCTCTCCGTCACACTCCAGCCACGACGTACATCGAACCCCGTCGGGGCTCGGCGGCAACGGCTCCAAGCGCACCCGCGACCCGTCGAAGCTGAGCGCGTAGCCTCGCCCCCCCATGCTGAGGAATCGCCCGCAACCCCAAGTCACGCGCTCGTCGAGCTTCGTCCGTCCTAGCAACACGCCACTGTTCAAGTCGAACCAGCGAAGGCTGTCTCGAAAGATGCACGCGAAGACACCCCAGGCCACGAGCGCGTGCGTCGGAAACAGCGCATCCACCGCGTACTCCAAACTCACCGGGCGGCTGGAGCCCGACTCGGCCTGGGCCTCGACGAGCTGAAGGCTCGTCGGCCCACGCGCGAGGAACCACGCTTCGCCGCTCTCGTCGCACCACGGGCCCAAACCGGTCCCGGAGATCCACCGCGCCAGCTCGTGCCCGCAGCGATCTGGAGAACGCCGGAACAGAATGCGGCCGTCATCGGTCAGCGTGACAATCCCGCCCCCCCGCACCTCGACGGTGCGCTCGAGGCGCACCACGCTGGGGAGCGCCAGGGGCAAGCTGTCGAGCTGAAGGATGCGCGGATACTGGGCGAGCTCTCCACGCGCTCCACCCACGGGCTGCTCGAAGAGTGCGGCCAGATCGATGCCCGCCTCCCGCAGGAGGCGCTGGCCCCGCGCCCCACGAACATGCAGCCGCAGCCGCCCGTCACGGCTCAGCGTGACGAGGAAGAGCTCGCCAGGGCCGAGCTCCGATGCACGGCGGAGAAAGTCTGGATCCTCCAAAGCTTCCTCGCTCGTCAACACCACACGATCGACGAGATCGCCGTCCGCCGCGAGCGCGTCCTCGAACGCGGACAGCGCGGCACCGGGATGGCGTGCGGTCGCGAGCGTCTCCAGGAGTTCCTCGATCCCCTCGGGGCTCAGCACGTCGACGGGTTGCACCTGGCTCCCGGCGGCCACGAATGCGCGCACGCGAGTACGCGGCGTCGCCGTCGCGGCGAGCGCCAGCAGCGCCGAGATCGCGAACACGCGCGGCAGCCCCCACATGCAGACCCCGCAATCGATCAGGAAGGCGCGCTCGCCGACGGGTATCTGAGGTGGCGCCTCGCGTTCGAGAAACAACGCCTCGCCGGTCGCCAGCCGGACAGCTAGCGTCAGATCGTCATGGGCGAGCTCGCTGGTCAAGAGACGGTCCAGCGGACCGCGGTTGGTGATGTCCGAGACCCCGCCGAGCGGCATCTCTTCCCGCTCGGAAACACGTCGGGGCAGATGCACCGCGGCCATGATGTCGCGCGCGACCGAGGCGAGCCCCTCGCGTCGCGGGTCGGCCCGCAGGCTCTCGAGCACGCTGCGGACCCGTTCGAAGTCATCGAGGTCGAGAGGAGCAGCGAGCGGCGCCGCTGCGAGGCCCGTACGCAAAAGGTGCTCGAGCTCATGCGTGTCGAGCTCCTCGAGCGTGGGGCCCAGGCCCTCCAGGTCGCGGGCGAGGCGGAAGACATCTTCCTCGCCCGCCGACGTGGCGAGAAAGCCCTCCAGCGGGACGACTTCGACGAACTGCCGCACGAGCTCACAAGCGGTCTCGGGCGGGTACTCGTGCTCGGCGCGGCGCGTCAAGTTGGCGACCAAGAGACTGCGCGCGGCGCTCGTGCGGAGCTCCCGCGGCAGTTGACCGATGCGTTCGAGGGCGTCGAGTCGCGGGCTCGCGAGCATGGCGAGCCTCTGGTCGCGCGACTGCGATCCGGGGGGCTCGACGCCCACCACCACGTCCTGCAGCTTGCGCTCCAAGTCCCGGAACGTACGCGTGTCGCGCCACCCCGATCGACACGCCATGAGCAACAGGACGACGCTCCCGAACACGGGTAGCCCCTCGTCGCGCAGTGCCTGCAACACCTCGACGATCTCCTCCCGAAAAGCCACGGTCGTCCCGTCGGACAGAGTCAGCACCCGCCCTCCGTCGGCCCAACACCAGAACGCGCCGTCCGGCGGCCGCAGGTAGGCGATGGCCGCATCGTGACTCCAGGTCATCGCTCGAGCTCTCCGGCTGAGAGGCGGACCGCGCTGCGCCGCGCTCGAACGAAGGCGGACGTCGGGATACGCTCGAAGCTGCCGCTCGGACGCAAGCGAGCGAGCTCGCCTGCCTGCAAGCACAGAACCGCCTCCAAGACCACCGGATCGACCGCGGGCGAGCACGCCCACCCGCACGGCAACAGCACACGCCCCCACTCGTAGTAGAGCTCTCCCGGGAGCGGCGGCAGCGGTTCGCCGCGAACGAGCGCCCGGCCGCCCGAGCTGAGCGCGAATTCGAGCCGCTCGAGGCGCACCGCCGGCGCGAGCTCCGCCCAGCGCGAGAAGCTCGCGAACGGAAGCGACAGACAGGTTCCCTCTCGCACGTCGGTGGACGCGGCGATGCGCAGCGTCACCGCCGCGCCGATGCGGCCAGACAGGCTCGCGATCTGCGGGACGGGTCGGACCTCGCGCACCAGCGGCGACCATGCGCCCGTGGGCAAGCTGCCGCACGGCACGCGCCGGCCGGCAGGGACGATCTCGCCTGTGTCGATGATCCGATAGCGAGAGCGCCATGGAACGACGAGCAGGCGCGGATCCGATTCGGCGTCCGCCTGCGGCCCGCGGACCCAGAGCTCACCGGGCGTCTCGAGGACCTCGACGCTCGCGATCCCGCGCAGCGCGGCGAGGTACGACGCTTCCGACAGATCGAGGCGCCCCGCCCAGCCGTTCACTCTCCGAACGCCTTCCAGAGCTCCGCGACGCGCTCCTTGAGATGTCCGCGCCCGTCTTCGGTGCGGACCCACTCGCAGCGGCCCGCGATGATTCCAAGTCGATCCCGGAGGCTGAACATCGTCGCATCGGAGAGCTCTCCGGCGCGAACGCGCCCCTCGATCAGCTCCAAGTCACGCGCGAGCTGCTCGGGATCCGGTGCCTCCGGCCTGCGAGCCCGCCGGTGAGCGCTCTCGTCCGCGGCGCTGTCCCCCAGCGCGTCCTGGACGATCGAGCTCAAGACCTCGCGTTGCTCGTCGGTGTCCCAGACGTAGCGCAGGACCCAGAGGTCCGAGACCAGCGCCGCATCGCGTCCACACAAGAGGGCGCTGGCGGCGATCGGACGCTGCAGCTTGACCGCGCGTCGATCAGAGATCTCGAAGCCTGCGCGGCGCAGGCGAAGAATGACGTCACGGTAGATCGTGCGGATCGGGTCCAAGTCGACCCGACCCAGCCCCGCGTGGAGTCGGCGCACGTCTTCGATGTCGATGCTGGGCTCCGCCCCCGCCTGCCCCATCTCGAGTCGCCACCCGGCATCGAGGACCTCCGAGAGCCGATCGTCCTCGACGTTCTCGCAGCGCACGCGCAGGAGGAATCGGTCGAAGAGCGCCGCGAGAGCGTCTTCCTCGGGCAGGTGGTTGCTCGCCCCGACGACCATGAGCGTCGGCAGGTCGCGCGTCTCCCGTCCACGGCGAAAGACCCGCTCGTTCAGGCAAGTCAAGAGACTGTTGAGGATGGCGCTGTTCGCGTTGAGGAGCTCGTCGAGGAAGACGAGTGAGGCCTCGGGAAGCATCCCCTCGGTGTTCGTCACGAGCTCACCCTCGCGCAGCCGCCGGATGTCGAACGGTCCGAAGAGCTCGTTCGGCTCGGTGAACCGGGTCAACAGGTACTCGAACGTACGCCCCTGCAGGCGCCGGCCGAGCTCGTGCACGAGGGCGCTCTTGGCGGTCCCCGGCGGCCCCAACAAGAAGATGTTCTCTCCAGCGACGAGCGAAACGGCGAGCAGGTCGATGACCTCGTCCTTGCCGACGAACATCGACTTCATCGGCTCGAGGACCTCGCGGGTCAGTCGCTCTCCCAGCTCACGTTGCGCATTCATCGGGGGGCTCTCCTTCCATTCGATCGGCGAGTCGTTCCAAAGCGCCGGGCGCGAGCTGCTCATGGTAGCCGACGACCGCGCGCACGGATTCGTCGACGATTGGATGACCCAGCCGGCTCCAGTCCTTGCGGGCGATGATCCGGTCCGCGTAGAGCGTGCGCAGCCCGACGCATCCGAGCAATGGCTCGGGGTCGGCGTCCTCGATGTGCTGCATGCCAACCGATGAGAGTGGCCAGGCGCGCCCGAGTCGACCGAGCGCTCCGACGAGTGGGTCGTCCGGCGCAGCTCCGACGGCTTGCCGGGCGAGCTGTGGAAGGTGGCGCAGGCACAGATCGACAGACCAGTGCGCACGCGGGTCCGCGCGTTCCAGAACGTCGGGGTTCAGACCCGCGACCACTTCTTCCGCCTCGAACGCCCGCGCGACGAGATAGCGCGCGGCGCGCCGCAGGGTACGCGCGCCCCAGACGGCCGCGCGCTCATCGAGCTCGAGCGCTGGACCGGCCAGCTCCAGGGACGCACTCGCGTGAAGGTCGCGCAGCACTCTCAGGGCGTCCTCCGAGGTCTCGAGTGCACCGAGCGTCTCCTCATCTTCCGCGTCCACGAGTGGACGTCCCGTCTCTTGCAGGGTCAGTAGGAACTCGAACAGGGGCATGGGATCGCGGGCGAGAGGAGCTCGAGTATCGAGAGCGCGACCAGGATGCACAAGGCGAGGACAGATTCACAAACTCGATGCGCCATGCGGCTCGATAAGAGCCCGAACTGCGTAGAGAACTGGCTCGCTGTGCGGAAGACTGGTGTGCATGTCAGGACGCCTCGCCCCCATCCTGTTCACGTCGCTCGCGACGATCACGAACCTGGCCGCGCGACAGTCGGGCCCCGTCGTGCCCGGCCTCGGTGGCTCGCACCCGCTCGAAGAGGCGCAGGTCGGCGAGGTCCTCATGGCCGAGCTCGGCTGCGCGGCCTGCCACGACATGGGACCCGACGCGCTCGCTCCCAAGCCGGCGCCGAAGCTCGACGACGTCGGCTCGCGCGTGTCGGCGGCGCACATGCGCAAGCTTCTCGTCGATCCCCCGGGGGCGCATGCCGGGACGAGCATGCCGGCGATGCTGGACGGCCTCCCGGAGAGCGAGCGGGCCGAGGTCGCGGCCGCGCTCGCCCACTACCTCGTCGAGTGCTCGCCGCGGCCCCTCGTGTCCGAGCCCGCGCACGAAGCAGCGGCGGAACGCGGCAAGGCGCTGTTCCACACGGTTGGCTGCGTCACCTGCCATGCGCCGCGTGAACCGCACGCGCTCGGGGCCAAGCCCACTCCCGATCCGGGTGCGGCCGTGTCCCTCGAGCACGTCGGCGAGAAGTACACGGTCCCGTCGCTGCAGGAGTTCCTCTTCCAGCCGCTCGAGGCGCGCCCGGGTGGACGCATGCCGGACATGGGCCTCAGCACCGGCGAGGCGCGCGATCTGGCGAGCTACCTCATCGGCGCCGACCTCATCGGCGATGGCGCGGCTCCGCCGCCGGACGAAACGTCGGCCACGCTCGCCGCCGCGGGTGAGAAACACTTCTCGGGGCTCGGGTGCGCCGCGTGCCACGCGCTCGAAGGGGCGCAGATTCCGCGCCGGGCGCCGCCGCGCGCGGAGCTCGACCCCACGCGCGGGTGCCTCGCACCGGACCCGCGCGGCCTGCCCGACTTTCACCTCGACGACGCGCAGCGCGCAGCGATCGCGCGGGCGCTCGCCGCGCCCGGCAGCACCGCTTCGGACGCGGGCCGCGTCGACGCGACGCTGACGACCTTCAACTGCTACGGGTGCCACGCGCGCGGGGACGTCGGTGGAGTGCGTGCGGAGCTCGATCCGTACTTCACGACGAGCGAGCTCGACCTCGGCAACGAGGCGCGCATTCCGCCGCAGCTGACTCTCGCCGGCGCGAAGCTCCAGCTCGAGTGGACGCAGCGGGTACTGTTCGACGGCGAGAACGTGCGGGCGTACATGCACACGCGCATGCCGCAGTTCGGCGAGGCGAACCTCGCGCACCTGCCCGAGCTGCTCGGGCGCGTCGACGAGCTCGAGCCCTACGCGACGTCTCAGCTCGAAGGAGAGGCGCAGAAGGCGGCGCGCGAGGGTGGACGCCAGCTGCTCGGCAACACCGGACTCGCCTGCGTCTCGTGCCACGACTTCAACGGCAAGCCCGGACCCGTGCGGCGCGGCGTCGACCTCATCACGTCGAACGAACGCCTGCACTACAGCTGGTTCGCGCGCTTTCTCATCTCGCCCCAGAAGTTCCGGCCCGGCATCGTCATGCCCGAGTCGTGGCCGGGCGGCGTCGCGGCGCACACGGAAATCCTCGGCGGCGACACGCCGAAACAGGTCCAGGCCATCTGGTACTTCCTGTCGCTCGGACGCTCGGCCGCGGACCCGCCGGGCATCTCGTCCAAGGGCTCGAAGCTGATCGTGACCGACACGGTGCGGACGTACCGCGGGCGCAGCCGGGTCGCCGGCTACCGCGGCATCGCCGTCGGCTTCCCCGGCGGCCTCAGCTACGCGTTCAACGCGCAGACGGGAACGCTCTCCGCGATCTGGTCGGGCGAGTTCGTCAGCGTGCGCTGGGGCGGGCAGGGAGCCGGCGACTTCCATCCGGCCAGCCGTGCGCTCGAGCTCGCCCAGGACGTGTCGTTCCACCGCCTCGCGAGCGAGGACGAGCCGTGGCCGCTGCAGCCCCGCATGGACAAGGAGAACCCGGTCAACCCCGATCCTCTGTATCCGCGCAACCGCGGGTACCGCTTCCGCGGCTACTTCCTCGACCCCAGCGACGTTCCGACGTTCCTCTACGAGAGCGGCGGCGTCGCGATCGAGGACAGGAGCGTCGCGGATCTCAGCGGCGAGCGGCCCGTGCTGCGCCGCGAGCTGCGCTTCTCCGCATCCGCCGCCGACCGCGTCTTCTTCCGTGCCCTGACGGGCGAGATCGAGGCGACCGGGGGCGGCTTCCGCACGCCGGATCTCGGGCTGACCCTCTCTTCGGGACGCACCGTGGTGCGTCCGACCCAGAAGGAGGGCGAGCTCGAGCTCCTCGTGGAGCTCGAACTGCCCAGTGGCGACTCGGAATGGACGGTCGAGTATGAGATGCTGCGGTAGCACCCAAACCGACAAGCGAGCCTCGACCCAGCCCCGACCATGCAGATCCAGATCAACGCCCCGCACGAGTCGCTCTCGGACGCCGTCACCGAGTGGATCGAGACCAGCGTGAACAAGGCGCTCGCACCGCGGGCCGAGCAGCTCACCCGCGTCGAAGTGCACCTCCAGGATCAGAACGCCCAGAAGGGGGGCATCGACAAGCGCTGCCTGATCGAGGCGCGACCGCGGGGCATGGACCCGCTCGTCGCCGAGCACGTCGACGTCGGGATCCGGGAGGCGTGCCGCGGCGCGCTCGACAAGATCCAACGCGTGCTCGAGAAGCGCTTCGGACGCCTGCACGGATAAGGCCCAGAGCGGGCAACCCAATACGCCTAGGAGCGTGCCTCCGAGGTCGAGCCGCTCCCCGACGGCCGCAAACGCATGCCGCGAGAGCTCGCCGGCGCCGGACAGGAAGACGAGCACGTACGGGCCCGGCGCGAGGTGCTCGGTCGTGCGGTGGGCGTAGAGGAGCGACGCGTTCACGGTGATGCCCGCGGCGTTGACGATCCGGTAGCGCCGAGCGCGACTGCTGCTCGTGCGACGTGGTAGATCGATGAGCACGGCGTCGGCGAGGGGGATCTCGACGCTCGGCGTTCCCCCGCGCGTGTCGACCCACCGCACGGGTCCCTCGAGCGTGCGGGTCTCGCCCGTGCGCGACCCGTCATCCGCGGCTCAGATCCTGGTCGCTTCCGTCGGACTTCGTACGGATGGCAGCCCACCTCATTGCGAACCGATCGTAGCACCCGCCGCCGGGGTACGCGGCGAGGAGCGACACGCGGTGCTCGTGCACGTGCGGAGCGTGCGCGAGCACGACTTCGTCGCCCCACTCGAGAGGACCGAGCGCCCATGGTGGCCACGAAATACGTTCGTAGTCCAGGATGCCGAGCTCGCGCTCGGGCCCTTGAGCCGCGAGCGCAATCGGGGTCAGGGCGATGGCAAGAATCCGACGACCGTCGCCGATTCGCCGTCGCCAGCTCAGTCGAACGTCACCTGCAACCCGTCGCTGAAGTTGCTGGTGTTGCCCGCGTCGCGGTACCAGCACTGGAAGTTCCACGTGTCGCCGGGAACGACCGGCACGATGGGGTTGGTCGGAAACGCGCCCAGGCCGAGGGTCACGGCCCCGCTCGGCCCCGTGACTACCTGTCCCGGCTCGTCGAAGCGGCCGATGTTCGCACCGAGACACACGACGCCACTGGAGGACGGCGGCATCACGACCCCTTGGTTCTGGCTCGCGATGAAGTAGCCGAACTGGCCGGCCGGCAGATCGTTCGCGGTGATCGTGAAGTCGTCGTCGGCGACCGTGTAGCTGCCGCTCCACCACGTGGTCGCCGCACAGCCCGACGAGTTGAGGACGGCGGGACCGCAGTAGTTGACGGCGCCGCCGCCCGCACCCGCGACGTAGGTGACGGTCAGGCTCGGCCGGTCGGGCACGCCGGGGTAGGTCCTGGAGCCCAACCGCTTGGCGGTCCGGTTGCCGGTCGTCGATTCGTGGGCCAGCACCCAGCCGTGGTTGGGCGCGGCCCCGTCGATCCACGACTGAACGTCCGCCGCGAGGCCAGCACCGGTGAACGAGTAGGAGCCGGTGATGTTCCCGATGACCACGCTCCCGCTGGGTGTCGGTGCGAGAGTGCCCCCGGGCGTCGTCCAGGTGCAGGCAGGAAACTGTCGATGCGTCCACGTCGCGTCGCCGGATTGCGCCGGCCCGCCCTGGCCCTCGGGTCCACCCGCCGCCGATGCGCCCTCGCCCCACGACTCGAGCGCGCGGTGGGCATGGAACAGCTCGTCACCGGCCATGGTCTGGTTCATGTTGACCGTGAGCTCGGCCGCGGCGATCGTCGAGCCCGCGGGGATGCCGCTGACGTCGAAGCGCAGCAGAGCGCGCCGAGAGATGGACTGCGCCGTGTGGCCGATGAAGAGGAAGTAGCCGGCGCCGTTGCTGAGGTCGCCGGATTGCGCGTACAGCGTGTTGTCGATCTCGGCTTCGAGGACGACGCTCACCTGCGCGTGACTCGCGGAAGCGGCCAGGATCGAGCCGAGGAAACCGATGGAGGCGCGGGCACGGAAAGAGGCAGAGAGAAAGGATCGGGTGCGTGTCATGGGAGGCATCGGGGAGAGAGTCGTTCGAAGTCCGGCCGAGAGAGCGCGGGGCGCCTCGCCGACCGGACCTCTTGCAACTGTACCCTCTAGATGCTCTGGGCGCCGAACGCGGGCCTCACAGACCCAGCAGACGGCTCGCCGGCGAGCGCATGTAGTACGAGCTGTCGCCGGCGCCCGAGACGAGCTCGAGCTTCCAGCGCAGCCGCGTGCGCTCCGACTTGGCGCGCTTTCGGGCGGCTTGGAAGAAGCTCTCGCCACGCTCGACGAGATTGAGCCCCTGCGCGCGGATCTCGGCGGTGTCCCCGCTGGGCTCGATGGCCTTCTTGCCGACGGCCACGATCAGCTGCGCCTCGAACGCGCGCGCCAGCTGCGCCGGGGAAAGGGACTCATCCGCGAGACCGTGCGGCCAGGCCTCCGCGGAGACCGGCGGGGTGTAGGAGCCCGCGTTGGCCGCGACCGCGACGTCGACACGCTCGGGCCGCCAGAACACGAAGCGCTGAATGAACTGCGCGCCGGCGCCGTAGCCGTACATCGAGTACGACTCGGCGTGCAGGCCGAGCGCCTGCGACGCGTGGTCGAAGACGGGGTCGATCGCGTTGAAGGTCCACTGCTCCTCGGGGAGGCCGCCCCCGTCCGCATCGAATCGGTTCCCGAGCTCGTACGAGCGACTGTCCGGGTAGTGCAGCTCCGAGAACTCGGGCACGAGCAGCACGACCCTCTTGTTCTTCGCGATCTCGAGCCAACGGTTGCGCAGTCGTTCCCCGCCACGGTCTCGGTCGTGCAGGACGAAGAGCACCTTCGTCCGCTTCACCGTGCGGTCGGGCACGTAGTACCAGACCCGCAGCGGCTTCTCGGAGGTCGCGGTCGTCGCTTCGAACACGTAGCTGCCCACGCCCGCTTCGGGCGCCGTCTCGCTGCCCACCGCGCTCAACAGCGCGCCGTCCGCCAGCCCCTCCTTGATGCGCTTGCGTACAGCGCGCGACACGGGGAAGCCCCAGCTCTTGAAGAGCTCCGTCAGGTCGGTCTCGGCTGCCAGGCTCGCGGCCACGACGAGGTTGCCAGCAGCCTCCTTCGTGTCTTCGGCCGGAGGCTGTTCTCCGGCGAAGCGCCAGACGCGCGTCACGAAGTCCTCGCGCGCGCTCACACTGCGGGCGCGCATCAACAGAGACGCGAACAGATCCGTCGCCCCGAGGTTCAGCCGGTTCGCGACCCCGCGTCCCTTGAGCAACGTGTTCTTCCACGAGGCCTTCTTGGAGCTCTCGTACTCGTCCACGAGTCCGTGGATCGTCTCCGTGAACACCACACCCGGCGCGCCCTGGAAGGGGCCGACGCTGCGCTCGACCGCCTCCAGTGCCCAAAAGCGCATGAGCACCGCGTAGCCCGTCGTGATCGTGCCCGTGTTCTGCTTGCCGTGGTACTCGAGCTGCTCCCCGTAGAACCAGAAGTTGCGGCCGAACTCGTACGGAAGGACCTGATCGATCTCGCCGCTGTCGCGGAACGTCTCGTAGAGGTGCGTGAAGTAGTCGGGCATCAGCTCGATCCCCGTGTACCCCAGATAGCCGCACCCTGCCCCGCAGGTGTCGGGTTCCACGGCGATGATCGCCTTGCCCTCGTGCTCCTTGAACTTGCGCGGCCGGCGGCCGGTGGCCT
This sequence comes from bacterium, assembly GCA_024226735.1. Taxonomy (GTDB): domain Bacteria; phylum Planctomycetota; class UBA1135; order UBA1135; genus JAAELL01. Next base: position 17,968 of record JAAELL010000117.1, read on the forward strand.
CGGCGTAGAACGACCAGATGCCGTCGAACACCTCGATGAGCCCCGCCATCGCCCCAGGGTCGAGGTCGTTCGCCTGCGTCAAGAAGACGATGTGCTCGCCCGTCCAAGGATAGAGCTGACGATCTTGGCCCTTGAAGGAGGTGTACTCGATCGTCTCGTCCGGCGCCTGCGGCTCGTCCTGGGCGAGCGAGACGGAAGCCAGAGTGCACGAGGCGACGAACGACAGAACGGCTCGGGACATTGGTCGATGGCGGTGATGGGCCCGGAACGGCTTGCGACAGGAATAGTCTACGGCAGTGCGCGCTCTTCGACATGAGGGGGCGCGCGGCCGCAAGCGCACGTTTTTTTCGAAGAGCGCGACGAGCTCGGCCACACTTGGCTCTCGACACGGGTAGCAATCCAATCCAGGAGCCACAATGCGACTTCTTCTTGCCTCCTCGTTGGCGACGACGCTCGTGCTCGCCGCCCCCCGCGCCCTCGCCGGCGACGGAACGTTCCTCAACGGCGAGTTCAACTTCTGCGTCTCGGTGCGCTTCAACGCCTCACCGACGGAGCTCGACCGGATCAAGGACCAGTTCGTCGCAGCGAGCCAGCTCCTCGCGGATGCGACGGACAGCCAACATCGCTTCGGTACGGTGACGATCGTCAACGACAGCGGGGCGTCGCGGTCGGCGGAGTTCTGGGTCCACGCAGGCACGGGCCGCGCCAATGCCCACGCGGGCGGGTACGGCAAACGTGGTTGGCGTTCGAACCTGTATCTGGACGCAGACTTCTCAACCGACCCGATGGTAGCGGTCGGAGGCACCTACACGATCATCCATGAGTTCGCTCACCTCGCGTACGGGGTCCGAGACGAGTACTGCGGCCCCTCGACGGCCGAGTGCACGAACCCCACATACGACGAGGAGTGCGCCGCGCCGCCAGGTTCGACGAGCCTCGACTACTGCCTGATGGATACGTTCTTCAGGCGCGGCGGGCGCACGGGCAACCCACCGACCTTCACGATGAACGAGTTCTGCGTTCCGAGCCTGCACGATCCGGACGAGGACACCGTACAGGAGAAGGTTCACGGCAAGTCGTGCTGGGAGACGATCCACAATCACCCCAAATGGCCAGCCACGATGCCTGCCGGCCTGCCAACGAGCGATCCTCCCTCCATGCACGCCGTCACGACGCGCGACGGCCGGGGAGGTCTGCGCGCGATGATCCTGATCGACTGCACGACCAGCATGAACGACGACGACAAGCTCGACTTCGCCAAGCAGGGCGCCAAGGCCTTCGTGGACTTCGTCGACGAAGGCACGTTCATCGGCGTCGCGTGCTACACGACCGGGACGACGATCGCCTACCCCCTGACCGAGATGGCGAGCCCCACACTACGCGCCGCCGCGAAGGCTGCCATCGACGGGCTGTCCGCGGGCGGACAGGGCGACATCGGTGGAGCCCTGCTCACCTGCAAGAACCAGTTCGTCCTGCAATCGGACCGCTCGTGCGACGAGATCATCGTCTTCCTGTCCGATGGCGATCACGACGGAGGCACGGCACCGACCCTGGCGATCCCGGAGCTGAACGCCGAGAGCGTCAGCGTCTTCTCCCTTGGGATCGGACCCGGAATCTCGGCAGTCGGGATCGGGGAGCTCGCGCACCTCGCCAACGCGACCGGCGGAACCTACTTCTGGATCTTCAAGCCATACGACGTCATACGGCTCATCCACTACCTCGTCCGCGAGTCGGTCGGGAATGGAATCCTGGTGAACGCACCAGAGCAGGTCGGCTCGAGCGAGATGCTCGAACGGACCGTATTGGTCGAGACCGGTGCGACGAGCCTCGAGGTCTCGATCGCGCTCGAGAACGACCAGGATGACATCGCGTTGTCGCTGCGCGATCCGGGCGGTATGCTGGTCACCGAGGCGACGTCGATGACCGATCCCGACGTCGACTACTTCGACGACGACAACCACCGCACGTTCCTCGTTCGGAACCCGATCCCGGGCGACTGGACGCTGATCGCAACGTCGGGAGCCGTCACCGCGGGCTCGTTCCGCATCCTGGCCTCCGCCGGTCATGATGGGGTTGCGCTCGCCGTCGCGACGGTGGACGCGGAGCAAGTCTACCCCGATCCGGTTCGGATCGAGGCCTCGCTAACCTTCGATGGCCTCAGCGTATTCGGTGCATCCGTCGATGGCGTCGTCGTGCGGCCCGACGGTGTGCGCTACCCGATCACGCTCTTCGACGACGGCTTCTCGATGCACGGCGACGACGTCGACGACGACGGCATCTACAGCGCCCTGTTCGACGCATACAGCATCGACGGGACGTACACGATCGAAGTGACGGCCGAGGCGCTGCTCGCCTCGATCCATCCCGGCGAGAGCCTCGATGGCCCCCCCGCCGGCATCGATCCCGCACCGCCCTTCGTGCGTCACGGCACCGGGAGCGTCGTCGTCAGCGGCGTTCCGACCCCCGCTCCGGTCGGGGTGAACTACTGCCCGAACAACGCCAACTCGACGGGCCTGGCCGGGACGATCGCGGCGACCGGCAGTGACCTCGTCGCGGACAACGACCTGACCCTGACCGCATCCAATCTCCCGGTCGACGTCTTCGGCTACTTCCTCGTCAACACGAGCGAAGGCTTCCTCGACCTGCCCGCCGCCGGGTTCAGCCATGGGTTCTTCTGCCTCGGCGGCGGCGACGAGCTGGGCCGCTACGCGCAGCTGGTCCAGAGCTCGGGCCCGACCGGCATGTTCAGCATCCCCGTCGACTTGACGGCGGTGCCGAGCGCTTCCGATCCGGTGCCAACGGTGGTCGAGCCGGGACAGACGTTCTACTTCCAGGGCTGGTACCGCGACGCGGACGCCGGCGCGCCCGAGAACAATTTCACCGACGCCGTACGCGTCTTGTTCCTGTAGAGCTTCACTCGTCGCCGGGGTCGTCGCTCCGCACCTCGGCGGCGGCCCCGGCGATCCGAGCCTCCAAGTCCACGGCATCGCGCACGAGGCGGTCGACCGACCCCGCCAGCGAGCGCAGCCCGCGCAGTTCCGCAATGCGCGCGCGCACGAGCTCTCGAGCGCGCGTGAGATGCGGCAGCGCGGCGGCGGATCGCTCGGCGAGCCACAGCGCGCGCCCGATCGCGAAGGGTCTCGACGCATCGCGGGGATCGCGGTCCACCGCTGCCTCGAGCGCTGCCATGAGCTCGTCCAGCCGCCCTTGCGCCAAGTGATAGCCGAGGCGCACGTCGAGACGCTTGTCGGCAAAAGCAGCGAATCCGTCGCTGCCCCGCACCTCGGTCGTCATCGCGCGAACGTGTGCGTCGAGGGCCTGCTCGGACTCGCCGACGACCGCGTAGGTGTCTCCGAGCGTCACCCAGGTGGCTGGGTACGACGGATCGAGCTCCACCGAGAGCAAGAGGCGCTCGATCGCCTCCGTCGCGTCGCCGCGCAAGCGGAGCAGTTGGGCGACTCGGTTGTGGATCAGGACGTTGTTCGGAGCGAGCTGCGAAGCGCGTTCGAACCACTCCAACGCGAGCGCGAGTTGCTCGGCGTCGCCACTGCGTCCCCAGGCGAGGTGGTACTCGCCCAGGTTGTTCGCATGGTACGGGTTGTAGGGAGCGAGCTCCCGCGCTCGAGCGGCGTACGCCGCGCCCCTCCGCCAGAGCTGTGCGCGTCGCTCTTCGGGGACACCCGGCGCACGCGCGGCGTGCATATGGCCCTGGGCGAGCGCGAGACAGTGCCGGCTCTCACGCGGGTCGCGCTCCTGCGCACGCGCGTACAAGGCGAGCGCCCGATCCCACTCGCCACGCACGGCATGCTGGTTGCCACGTGCCAAGTCGACGTCGGCGCGCACGACGTCGAGGCTCGCACGCCGGACCAGGCCCACGGCCCCCACGAGCGCGAGGGCGTGCACCCAAGGCCATCCCGGTCGCAGCGCGACCATGCCACTCGCTGCGCGACGCCCGCAGGCGAACGCGCAGCCGAAGCCCGCGAACACGAAGAGCAAGATCGTGAAGGGAAAGCGCCAGGGCACCGCGAAACCGAACGCCAGCACCGCCCCCGCGAGACCGGCGATCCACACCACGGAACGCACGCCTGCACCCTCGCCTCGTCCCTCCGCGTCGATGCCCGTGAGCGCGACGATCAATCCGGCATAGACCCAGAAGTAGACGTGGGTCGCCGCGATCGAGAACGAGAACTGCGTCTGCACGAAGTGCCCGACGAGAGCGGCCGCGAGGCCAGCATGAAGTATGCTCCAACCTCCCCTCGCGCCGCGCAGGGCCGCGCGCAAGACACACGCAAGCAGCACGAGGTAGGCCCCGAGGCCGAGCAGTCCGCGCTGCACCCAGTGATCGATCGACTCGTTGTGCGCGCGGTCGGCCGAGCTCTCGCGTTGCTCGAAGTGCGCCAGCTGAGCGGGATGGACGGACGCGAAGACGTCGTAGAACGTCTCGGGTCCGTAGCCGACGAGCGGCCGCAACCCGTGCAGGGCGTCGGGCGCGGCGACAGGGTCTCCAGCCAGGCCGATCGGCGCACGTGGACGTACGAGGCCCAGCGCCGCGCGCCACACGAGAAGTCGCAGCCGAACCGTGCCACTCTCGGTCGCACTCATGCTCGCCACCCGCGCGCCGAGCGAAGTCCTGCGCACCGGGTCGAGCAAGGGGTCGGCAGCCGTACCGCGGACGTTCAGCGCACCCGTGAAGAGAACAGCGAGTGCCCCGGCGCCGATCCACACGAGCCGCGTGCGTGGCCGGCCCCGCAGCGCGAGGAGCCCCATCACGAAGCCCGCCGCCAGAGTGCCCAGGAGCGGTCCACGGCTCTCGCTCAAGACGATCGTCACGAGCTGGAGAACCGCGGCCGAGAAAAAGATGAGCGCGTGCCACGTGCCGGCAGTGCGCCAGGCGCCCAGCCCGCACGCGACCGTGACGGGCAGCACGATCGTCATCCATTCGCCCACGAACGTCGCCGAACCCAGCGTCGAGGAGACGCGCCCAGCGACGTAGTCTTGCCACACGAGCGGGTCCTCGCCAAGCCGTTGGACGACGGCGTACAGACCGACCGGCACGGACGTGACGACGACCGTCGCGCACAGCCGCGCGACTTGCGCACGCGTCGACAGCCGCGCGGCGACCGCCCCGAAGAGAACGGCGTACGCGAGCGTCGTGTAGGCGCCACCGAGCCGAAAGTAGGAGCCCCATAGGCTCTTGCCGGGATCGATCGACGCCGCCGTGCTGACGAGTAGCACGAGCACGAAGCCGATCACCGGCCGCACCAGCGGCACGCGCCATGCACTCCAGACCGCGCGCGCCCTCGTTCCGCGCTCGTAGGCCGACACGAGCCAGGCGGCGCCCATGCAGGCGGCGACCGCACGCACGGCGGCGACCTTGTCCGCTTCGAACGTGCGCGCCGACGCGGTGTGGAAGAGAAGCGGCGCCGTCACGAGCGCCGCGAGCCAGCTCGCTTCCATCCATCTGTCCGCGTACGCACCGAGGCGTGTGCGCGGAGGCTCTGGGGTCGTGCCCATCCGCGCGTCGATCCTACCTCATCATCCGCTCCACCGGCCCTCGCACCGTGCTCGGTTGTAGAATCGCCGCATGCGTTCCCTCGTCCTCACTCTTCTCCTGGCGCCTTCGAGCCTGGGACAAGTCCAGCCTGGCGACATCCTCGTGACCCTCTTCGGCTGCTCCGGGCAGGGTCGCGTGCAGCACTACCGCGGTGACGGCACGCTCGTCTCCTCCGCGGGGCTGGTCCTGATCGACCCGGCGACGGGGCAGGAGTCCGCCAGCTTCACGCTCGACCGAACGGCGAGCCCCGCGGACGTCGCCGTGTTCCAGGACGGCACGCTCGCGATCGCCGACGCGGCGAACAGCGAGGTCGACCTGTACACCCCGGCCGGACAGTACGTCGAGTCGTTCGCCGCGCCGGGACTCGACGTCTTCTGTGTCGACGTCGAGTCCGCCGACCACCTCTGGGTCGGACACCTGTCCCCCATCGGAGCTCAAGCAGTAGAAATCAGAGATTACACGCGCGAGCTGTCGGGTGTGCCGCTGGCACCGCACGGGATGAGGTGCCCCACCAATCCCCTTCACCCGATGCCGCCATGAAGCTCTTGACCCCGACGCTCCTAGTGGTGTGATTCACTCTTGTGCGGCATTTTGGTCGGTGCGTACGCGTTCGCTGCACGGCGCAGCAACGACGGGGCTTCGCGGCAAGTCTCGGAGGAGGCGCAACGCAGCAGCGGGCGGGTACCGGCCGACCAAAATGCCGCACAAGAGTGAATCACACCACTAGCCCTCTCCCTCGCCGCCCCCACGTCCGCC
>JAAELL010000118.1 GCA_024226735.1 bacterium
ACTCGGGAAGAGGTTATGCAACAGCGGGGTGGACTCGCGAGTTCATCCGAGCAGTCTGACGGCCGATTGGAGATCGGCCGTAGCGGGCCGTCTACGCGCGTTCGGTTGGCTGAGCCATAGATGCACCAACCCCTCGACGAAGCGGCACACGTCTTCCACAACTGCAAGCGGCGAGGGTCGGCCACGCCGCTCCTCAGGCGGTGACCGAAGAGTCGCACGCGGGCGACATGGCCCAGCAAGGACCGTCTCGGCCGGATCTCAGCTCTGCAGTGATGGACACCTTGAACCCTATCGGATACGACCCCTGCATGGCTGGCCCGAATCGAAATCAAGCGTGCCCGTGTGGAAGCGGTCGGAAGTTCAAGAAGTGCTGCCTCGGCAAGACCCGCGGTTCGAGCAGCGACTTGCCTCGGGCGCGCCCCGGCGAGTACATGCGCCTTCGCGTCACGCTGGTCGGTGCGAGTCCGCCAGTCTGGCGTCAGTTCCTCCTGCGTGCCGAGGCGTCGTTCTTCGACCTCCACGCAGCGATCCAGGCGTGCGGCTGGGAGGACGCGCATCTCTGGGGGTTCCGCGAGTCGTCGACCGGGGCCGTGATCGCTGGCCTACCCAGCGACAACCTGTTCGGCCCCCCGGATCCCGACGCGCGAGGTGTTCGCCTCGACTCGCGTCTCGCCAGCGGCGGTGATGGGTGCGTCTACGTCTACGACTTTGGTGACGACTGGACACACGAGATCGTCCTCGAGGCTGTCGAGACACACGAGAGCGATTTCGAGCGTGCGCTCGTCGACGGCTCGGGTAGCTTCCCTCCGGAGGATTGCGGCGGCATCTCTGGGTTCATGCGCCTGCGTGAGTTCCTGGAGACGGGCAAGGACCCTTGGGGGGATGACGAGACTCTTCGCGAGTGGAGCGGGGGCATGGGCCTGGACGACTTCAATCTGCCCCACGCACGCCGGCGTTTCGGCCATGTTCTTCCAGTGCCCGCGCAATCATCCCGCGCGCAGCGGCCGGCGACCGAGCCCCAGCCGGCGAGTCCAGAGCGGTTGCGTGCGATCGACGAGCCGGCCATGGAGGCGATCGTGCAGGAGACCAAGCTCTTCGTCGCCGGCCTCGCCGACCGTTTCGGAATCGAGATCGCCCTGCGCAAGGCCACCTACAGCGATATCAACGCGCGCATCGAGTTGGAAGTCGCAACGGTCCGTGACGATGGCATCGTCATGGATCGCCACGCGGAGGACTTCCTGAACCGCTGTGAGGAGTTCGGCCTCGGAGTCGACGACCTCGGCCGCGAGTTCCAGTCAAAGCAAGAGTCGTTGCGGATCGTCGGACTTCGACCACGTGCCAAGCAACCCGTGCTCTGCGAGCGCCTCGACCGACGCTCGACCGAACCGGATCGCGTGCGGATGAGCGCCGCCGTGGTGCGCCAGTACCTTGGCCTCGTCCGGTGATTCCGACGCCGGCCCTCACCTCGTTCCGAGCGGCTGACGCGATGCCGGAGTGCCCCGGTCACGTCGTGATTCAAACAAGATACTCGCTCCGACCTGCGATTAGGGCGCAGAGTCGGGGCTGTCTCGAACGATCGGGGCTCGCGGTGCGCCTCGTCCGAGGACTCGAAAATGCCGGGCGTAGGCTTCTTCGACTCCTCGGTCGCCGCTCTTGGAGAAGCGTAGCCGCCGGCCCTTGTGCCGGTACCCCACGACCTTTGGCGAGAGCTTGCGGTCGTGCGCGTGCATACGGAGGATGCGCAGGATCCGGCTCGCCTTGGCCAAGTTGCAGCGAACCACGCGCTCGAGGTAGGGCACGCGACCCGCTCGCCAGTCAGCGACGGCGGTGCGGCTCACGAGCCCCATCTCGACGAGCACATCGACCGGGCGGACCTCCCGTTCACGCTCGAGGATGCGTTCCACGGCAGCGACGATGCGGCAGTAGATCTTGTCCTTGCGATAGTTGTCGAGGGTGATGCGCTTCACAGCGTCGCGGGCTAGGCACGGGTATTGAATGCGCGCTTGATTCGGGTCAGCACCCGCTTCAGGCTCGGATCCCGGCGGTCGGACAGGTCGGCGACCCCCGCCGTGATCGGCGTCCGGCGCCCGCGCCAACCGATGACGTCCTGGAAGACGCTCTCGTCGCTGCGGAGACGCCCGATCTCGCGCAGCGTCGATTCGGCTCGCTCGCGTTCCCGCTCATCGCGGACGTTGATGACCACGACCTGGGCGAGTTCGAGGCCCGAGTGCTCATCGGCCAGGGTCCAGTGACGGCCGCGCTTGCCGCTGGGCCCCTGCAGCAGGGCCGCCAGCATTCGGGCGAGGTCGCCCGTCATTTCCCAAGTCGGGTTCGGCCCTCGGGCGACAGCGCGCCGCAGGAGCTTCTGCTTCCCCGGCAACGGCCTCATCACGTGCACGGCGAGGTCGACGTATTCGAGCGGCGCGTCGCCTTCGAGGAGGATGCCCTCGGAGTAGTCCGCCATGAACTCCGTGCTGTAGAAGTCGTCGTGCGCGAACTCACCCGCGGGGAAGCGATAGCGCGCGGCGGACGACGCTCCGGCCTCTCGATAGCGCGCCAGCTCGGCGTCCCGCTTGGCGTTCGACTCGGCGGGCCGCTCACGATCGCAACACGCTTCACATCGCGCGACCGCGAGTAGGCGCGAACGATTCGATTCGAGCAGGCGCTCGATGAGCGTCGTCTTGCCGGAACCCGCCGTACCAGCGACGTGAACGAGGTGGCGTTCGATGGACATGCGTGCCTCGGAGCATGGCATTCTACGAGCCCGAACGTGACCGATTGTCGTCGCATGCCGTTTCCCGTACGTTTGCGACGCGTGGCGAGCACGTATTGCGAAGTGCTGGGCGTCGAGGCTCCGGTGCTGGAGCGGGTCGATGGGCCACCGCGAGGCCAACACCTGCGGCGTGGGGCGGCGTTGGTGCGCGGATCGAGCCCGATGCGCACCTCCCCCATCCCCGGTAACCTCAACGCCCGATCGCAACCGAGGCGGGCCGGCCAAGCTCGAGCACTCGGTTGAGGACGTTGCAGGCGAGCGCGGCCTCGACGGCCTGCGCGCCCTCAGTTCGCGCGCGAAGCCGATCGCCGATGATCGACTTGTACCGGAACATCGCGTTCTCGACGCGACCTTGCTGGTGGTAGCCGGACTCGCTCTTCCACCTGCGCCGCACGACCTCCTTCACTCGCGCAATCGTTCGGTCGCGGGCGGCGGACCGTGGCCCACGCTTCGACACTTTCGCCGTTCTCGCAGGCGGAACGACCACTGCTGCACCTCGACCATTGGCGGACTCGTACATAGAGACAGTGTCGTACGCGGCGTCGCCGATGACGCGCGCGATGGGCCCAACGACCGCGTCGATCAACTTCTCGCCGTTCGTCGCGTCGTCGATGTTCGACTCCGTGAGCAGCTGCGCAACGATAACGCCAGCTTCATCAACGCCGGGATGGAGCTTCTTCCACCCTCGTTTGCCGTTTCCGCCGTGCTTTGCAGCCGCCCACTCGCCTTGCCCCACGATCGACAAACCCGTGCTGTCAACGATCAGGTGGATCGGATCGCCCGTCGACACGCGATGGAGCTTGACGTTCAGGTCCCTGCCTCGACGGGAGAGCGTCGTGTGGTCGGGCACGCCCAGGTCGACGCCCATCATGTTGAAGAGCGAGCCCAGGAAGCCCTCGGCCTGACGCAACGGCAGGTGAAACACGAGGCGCAGCGTCAGCGCGGTCTCGATCGCGAGGTCCGAGTATCTACGTTGCCCACCCCGTTTGCCGTTGCACGTCGGATTCCACGATGCGACCGCCTCGGGCGTGAGCCAGATGGTAATGTCCCCGCGTTGGACCAGACCCCGGTCGCACTCCTGCCAGTTTGCGCGCAGCAAGAGCGCGCCCGGCGGCCTATGCTGCTCTCAACGATGACCACGACGACGAGGCCATGACAGAGACCAGACTCATTCTGTTTGCCGACATACTGGGGTTCGGTAACTTTGTTCTGCAGCGCCCTGCGGAGCACGTCCGGCAAGTGCTATCGCACCTTGCTTCTGCAGCGGGCGCCCAGAGTCTCGACAAGAGAGGTTTCGCGTCACTGTGCTTTTCGGACTCGATCATCATCTGGCAGAACGAAGACGGTCCACCGACGACGGAGAGGCTTGAGGAGCTCATCAACATAGGCTCATCCATGTTCGTCAGCGCCCTCGCCAACCGGTTTCCTCTCCGCGGTGCCATCGCGCACGGTGAGTTCTACGCGGAGTACGTGGACACGGCACACCCTGTGTTCTTCGGGCGTGGCCTAGTCGAAGCCTATCGTGCGGAGGGATCTCGAGACTGGATCGGCATCGGCGTCACTCAGACCGCGGCGAGAATCATGAGTACGAGCAAGGTCGACGAAGGTGCCAGAATGCTCGCTTGGCAGCGGACCTCTGATCAGCAACTGCTGTTGAATCCCTTTCTGTACCTTGCCCGCGTTCACGGCGAATCTGAGGCCGGAATACGCACTCGGCTCATGCGCCAAGAAACGATGCTCGCTATCGAGCTCCATGCGTTGCGATTCCTACTCGACACGATTCGCTCCGAATCCGTAGATGATCAAGCCAAGCGCAAGTACGCGGCGACGATCGATTTCTTGGAGAGGCTCTGGGGCTCAGCACACACGGAGGTCTTGCGTCGAGCTTGTTCGTCACTCCCGGACTCAAGCCGCTGGATCGATGCGTCATTCGGTGTCGCCGACCCAAGTGACAGGCCGCCCTCCAACTAGCGGCTGCTGGATCCGGCGACCACCCGCACCTCGACCCGCTTCCCCACCGCCGCCGCGATTCGACGTAGCATCGCGAGCCCCTGCCCGTGGTACTCGTCGCTTGAGCCGGTCGGAGTCAGAATGGTCCATGCGATGTCTCATGTTGCCGCGGCTCAGGCTCTCGCTCGACGATCCGGATCTCCACCCGCTTGCCCACGGCCCAGGCGACACGCCTCAGCATCGCCATCCCTGCACCGCTGTACTCGTCGTTCTCCAGCCGGCAGATGACCCGCGGCCCCGGTTGGAAGCGCGCCGCATTCGGGGCCCCGTGCCGCTCCACCGCCTTGTGCCAGTGTGAACGCTCCGGCCAGCGTCCATATCGAGTGGAGCGGCGAGAATATCTCCAGGAATCTGGCCCAAGGGAAGTGCACAGCCTCCGATAGAACATTGAAGAAGCTGCATGATCCGCATCGAGCGCCGGCAAGAACCTCATCGTAGTCGGGCAAGAACGAACCGTAGCCGGTGGCCAGAAACTCGCACGCCAAGATGACATCCCCTCAAAACGAAAAGATCCGACGGCTTCAGGACGTTCCCGTTGGCGCTTTGCTCGCCCTTGGGGTGCATTCTGCCCGTCGCATCGCAGCGTCCCATCCCACTCCACACGCAACTCTGCGCTCGGTCGTAGATTCTGCGCTTGAGATGGGAACAGAAGCGGCAACCAAGGGCCAACGTGCGTTTGAAAGCGACACATTCGCGCGGAGGGTAACGCGACAGTTGGATGAGCTGGTCAATGCCGCGGCGACGGTGGGTATGGCGCCCGTGGACCTGGTGCGTAGCGGTGGGTGTCAAGGTAGTTGCCGCCTCCTTTTCTTCGATTACGCCGGGATCACCTCCTTCGGCTCGGGAGCTGGGTTGAGCGTCACGGTCTCGACGCGCGTCCAGTCGCGCGTGTCGCCGCTCCAGCGTTCCGGGTTGCGCGCTTGGGCGCGGGCGTAGACCTGCTCGCGCCGCTCGAGTAGCGCAACGTCGCGTCCGGCGTGGCGGTCGTCGGGAGTGACGAAGCTGATCGAGCTGTGCAGGTGCTCAGTGTTGTACCAGCGCACGAAGCCGGCGACCCAAGCGCGCGCGATGTCCAGCGATTCGAAGGGCCGCGTCGGAAAGTCGGGCCGGTACTTGGCAGTGCGGAAGGCGGACTCGGAGAAGGGGTTGTCGTTCGAAACGCTCGGCCGGCTGAATGACGTCGCCACGCCGAGCTCCTGCAGCTTCGCCAGCATGGTCGCGGCCTTCATCGGTGACCCGTTGTCCGCGTGCAGCACGAGTGAGCCGGCCGCGACCCCCTCCGCATCGCAGCTCACCTGCAGCAGCCACGCGGCAAGTTCGGAGCACTCTTCTTCGTGCACCTCATAGCCCACAATCTTCCGGCTCCAGACGTCGAGCACCATGTACAGGTAGTAGAAGGAGCCCTTGACCGTCGTGCGCAGATACGTGATGTCCCAGCTCCACACCTGGTTGGGTCCTGTGGCCGTGCAGGGCGCCGGCCGATGGCACTTCGCCGGCGCCTTCGACGGCGAGCGGTGATGGAGCTGATCGGCCGCGCGCAGCACGCGGTACATCGTGGCCTCGGATGCGTAGTACTCACCCCGGTCCGCGAGCGTTGGCACGATCTGCTTCGGGCTCTTGTCGCGGAATTCCGGTGTGTTCGCGAGATCGAGGATCTCCCTCCGTTCGGGGGCAGAGAGGGCATTGGCGGGCTTCTGAAGGGGGCCCGCGCGGCCATCCTCGCCGACGTCCTGACGTTTCCAGCGCTGGATCGTCCTCTGGTCCAGGCCCAGCACCTCGCAGATCGGCGCGAGGCGAGCACCGCCGGCCTGGGCCTCATCGAGCAAGCCTAGAATCACGTCCCGCTCCCCGTGTTCGTGTCGTCGTCCTCGTCCCCCCAGATCGCGCGGACTTTTTTTTGGAGCGTGATCAGCGCTGCCATCTCGGCCAGCGCCTTCTCCTTGCGGCGGAGCTCCTTCTCGAGCTGGACGACCTTCTTGGCCTCCGGACTCTTCTTGTTTCCGCGGGCCTTGCGGGGCGCCGAGAGCGCAGCGGTCGCCGCCTCCTGCCACTGGCGCAAAGTCGCCTCGTGCACGCCCTCGCTCCGCAGCAGCGCGCCGAGCTCGTCGTCGCTCAGTTCGCGGGCCGCGCCGAGGATGCGCAGCTTCTCGTCGGGGGTCCAGGTCTTGCTCTTGGTGTCTTTCCCGCTCTTGCTCTTCTTGCTGGCCATCCTGTCGACCCTAGGCGCATCACGCAGCCAGCGCGAGAGCGTGGCCTGCGATACGCCGACTTCCTGTCCCAGGGCCGTCGCGCTGATGCGCTCGGGGCCCGCCATGCGCTGCACCATGC
>JAAELL010000119.1 GCA_024226735.1 bacterium
AGAACACCGACCACCACCGCACGCATTCGAGTCCCGACCCGATCGACATCTTCTGCTCGGGCATGTTCTTCGACGGTTGGCGCGAGTTCCGCCTCGAAGAGCTGGGCGCAAGCGAGCCACCCCCCCTGGCCCCCGCGCGCACATGGCTCCAGCGCGTGGGCTGGCGCAGGCATGGCCTCCTATCCGTATCCGTTCTCTAGCTGAAGCGTTCGCGCGCAGCGCGTCGCTCTCTTTCTCCCGAGAGCTCCCGCGCGTCCCCTCGCTGCCCATGCCCCTCACCGTCGGCGTCGCCCGCACCCTCTGGGGGGCGGCGCCGACGGTGAGGGGCATGGGCAGCGAGGGGACGCCCCTCCGCTGTTTCTGCTCCGATCCCGAGGCAGAAGCCCCGTACCGCTTCAATCGTCGTCCACGATCGTCAACGTCATCTCCTGCGCGGCGGCGACCCCCAGGACGACGATCGCCGTTTCGTCCCCTTCGACGTCTCCGTCCTCGGCGATCACCAGGCGCATCTCCCGCGACAGCTCTCCAGCCGGAACGACGAACGGGTTCGTCTCCCCGACGCGCCAGTCGACGCCGTAGCTTGCCGTGCCCCCGGTCGTGAAAGGAACGACGACATCGTGCTCCGCCCGCTGCGACAACGTCACCAGCACCGACACCTGCGTCGCCTCCTCCTCGACGTCCATCAGCGTCACCGGAAACTGCACCGCCGGATCGCCGTTGGTCTCGAAGGTGAGCGCGACCGCGTTCGAGGTGTTCGACGTGAGCTGGTCGCGGAACCACATCTGGAAGTTCCACGTCTCGCCCGGCTGGACCTGCAGACCGAGCGGTAGCGCACCGAGGTCCGGCGTGAACGTGACGCTCCCATCCCCGGTGTGCAAAAGATCGCCGTTGAAGCGCACGATCGGCGTGTCGAGCAGCAGCGTGCCGGCCGAGCCGCCGAAGCCGGGGAAGTGCGCCTGGTGCACCGACATGAGGAAGTAGCCGAACTCGTGCAGCGGCAGCTCAGTCACTTCGAGCTCCACGCAACCCAGGCCGATACGCGGGCTGCCGAACGCATGCAGATCCGCTGCGACGCCGCTCGAGTTGGGCGCAGTCGCACCGTAGGGTTGTCCGAGAGCTGCTCGCACGGGGAACACCGCGACCTCGCCCGCCGGCATGTTCGGGTAAACGCGCCCTTGGCCCGCGATCAACTGGCCATGAGCGAGCGCGACCGCCTCGCCGAACTGTCCGGCGTGGAGCGGGTTGGGAGCGGGAGTGTTCTGCACCTGCACCCACTCGTCCCCCCGTTCTTCGTACACGAAGACCGACCCTGCGGCGTACTCCTCCCGGTTGTCGAGCTGCGCGCCGACGGCGAGCAGGTCTTCGTCGGCGTCGAAGTTCAATCCGAATCCGCAGGCGGGAACCGAGGCGACGAGGACTTGCGACTCGGACCAGGCGCCGCCGGTCTCGCGAAAGACCGTGACGGTGGCGTTGCTTCCGTGTCCGACGAAGATGCTGGAGCGTTCGACGTCGATGGCGGCCAAGTGGGACATTCCCAGATCGGCGACGGCGCCCCAGTCCGTTCCGTCGTGCTCCAGCACGTAGACGGGCGTGAAGTGCCACGTCAACGTCGCGACGATCCGATCTCCGTCCACCGCGATCTGGTGCGGGAAGTCGCCGTTCGGGGGAAGCGTGAAGGGAGCGAGTGCGGCCTCTGTGATGATCTCGGTCAAGCTCCAGCTGGCGCCGACGCGGTCGTAAACGTAGAGGCCGTCGCCGAACTTGGAGAGAAAGGCGCGATCGCCGTCGATCTCGATGTCGATCCCGAAGCCGTCCTGACCCCCGCTCGAGCTCGGCTCGAAGAGCCGCTGCGTGCGCATCCACGTTCCGCCGGTGCGCTCGTACACGTAGACCGCGGAGCTCCCCGGCAGCGCGGGGAGCTCGCGGACAGCGCTGACCATGATCGTGTCCCCGTCGATCGCGACCTGCTCGCCGAAGCGCAGATTGGGCGTCGGGAACGGCGGCCGCAGCACCGCCGCCTCGGCCCAGCCCGCTCCCTGCCGTTCGAAGACGAACGCGAGGCCGCTCGCGCCGGCCTCCGCGTCCGAGCCGCGCGCGGAAACGACCATCGTGTCTCCGCTGACAGCCATCCGTCCGCCGAAGCCGTCCGTCATGGTGCGCACGCTCGGCTCGACGATCTGCGTCGCGCATTGAGCACCGACCTCCGCCGCCCAGACCTGACTCCAAAACACGAGGCTGAGAGCTACGTTTCGCATATGGATCCACCCCTTCCATCGCTACTTGGTCGCGGAGCCCTGGATCGGCTGCGCAAAACATGGACTTCCCATGATCGAGCCGGCCGATCCAAACACGCCCTCTCCCGAGCGCGGCCTCGAGCTGATTCGCCGCACGCAGGCGGGCGACGCGAGTGTGGTTGGACCCCTCTCGGTGCACTTTGCTGCGCGGCCAGCGTGCCGCCCGTCAGTGCGACGCAGGCGACGCTCGATGCGAGTTGGTTCACGTTCATGATGGAGTCACCAGTAAGGAGCGGAAGAGGGACCGACCTGCTCGGGCGGCGCCCCTGCCACTCCTCGGGAGAACTGGATCGCTCGATCTTTCTACGTTTTTCGGGCCCGCAAGGGGCGCCGTACCGCTTGCGGGCGACTAGAACCGGTATCCGTTCGGGACGACGACGATTCCCGAATCCGTAACGGTGAAGCGGTCGCCGTCGCCCTCGAGGTCGTAGCCGATCTCGGTCCCGGGGGGCACGCTCGTCCATTTGTCGATGATCGCGCGCCGCACGCGGGCGCCCTCCCCGATCTGAACGCCACTGAAGAGGATCGAGTCCTCGATCAAGGCACCCTCGCCGACGTAGACACGGTTCGAGAGCAGCGAGCGCCGAACCTTGGCACCGGATACGACGACCCCCGGGCACATGAGCGTGTCCGCGACTTCGGCGCGCCGCCCCTCCGGCTCGTCGAGGACGGTCTTGGCGGGCGGATCGTTGTGCCAGAGGGTGTAGGTCGGCCAGTCCTCTGAGTAGAGGTTGAAGCTCGGCTCCACGCTGCAGAGGTCGAGGTTGGCGTCGTAGAACGCGTCGATCGTGCCGACGTCGCGCCAGTAGGGCGGATCGGCCCCGCCCTGGTCGACGAAGGAGTGCGCGAAGACGTCGACCTCCTCGATCATGCGCGGGATCACGTCCTTGCCGAAGTCGTGCGCCGATTCGGGCCCCAGCTCGGCGTCTGCGTTCAGGCGCCGCACGAGCTCGTCCGTCTCGAAGATGTAGATGCCCATCGAGCCGAGGCAGAAGCCGGGCTCGCCGGGGATCTCGCGCCCAGTCTGGGGCTTCTCCTGGAAACCGATCACGCGCCCATCGGCCGAGCACTCGAAGATGCCGAAGCGCGGAGCCTCGTGTGCCGGGATCTTGACCGCTCCGATCGTGAGCTTGGCCTCGGTCTCGACGTGCTGCCGCAGCATGCGCCCGTAGTCCATCTTGTAGATATGGTCACCCGACAGGATCAAGACGTGGCGCGGGTCCTCTTCCTCGATCGTATCGAGGTTCTGGTAGATCGCGTCGGCAGTCCCGCGGTACCACTTGCCGGTCCCCATGTGATGGGGCGGACGCACGCTGATGAACTGCTCGAGGCGGCGCGGCAGGAAGTTCCAGCCGAAGCGGATGTGCTCCTCGAGCGACCGCGCCTGGTACTGGGTCAGGACGTGGATCCGCCGGACGCCGGAGTGGATGCAGTTCGACAGCGTGAAGTCGATGATCCGGTAGGCACCGCCGAAGGGCACGGCCGGCTTGGCGCGGCTCAGGGTCAGTGGTTTGAGCCGCTCTCCCTGTCCTCCGGCGAGGATGAGGGTGAGGGTCTCCTTGAGCTCTTCAGTGAGGGGCATGGGGGCTCGCTGTGCGCCTGGGGGAGGTTTCAGCATGCCCTCTGGGATGTGTTCTGAACAGGCTGTGGTCGATTGGGGCGCGTCGCCGCGTGCTTCGGATGTCGGCTTCTCCTATCCTGTTGGGCTCTTCTCGGCGCTCCCATGTCCCAACCGTTCACCACCTCGGTCCCGACCTCGAATGGGGCCCAAGAACTCGACCAGCGCGCTCGTTCGGCGTCGCCGGCCCCCCGGATTCAGCTCGACCGCGCCGCGCTCGACGACCTCGGCTCGGCGCTCGAGACGGAGTGGTTGGAGCCGGACGGCCGCGGCGGTTTCGCGGCTTCGACCGTGCACCTCTGCCCGACGCGTCGCTACCACGGCCTGCTCGCTGCCCGCATCGCGGGGCACGCCGATCCGCACCTCTTCCTCGCTCGATTGGTGGAGGAGGTCGAGGTCGCCGGCGGGGCCGGCGGGGTGCTCGCGATGGCGCGCTACGCGGGCGAGCTCGTGCCGCCGCGCAACGAGCTCCTCGAGCGCTTCGAGCTCGCGCCGCACCCGCGCTGGACGTTTGCGGGGGGCGGCCTGCGGCTCACGCGCGAGGTGCAGATGGCGCGCGGCCTGCGCACGGTGCTCGTGCGCTACACGAACGACGGCGACGCGCCGCTGCGGCTCGCGCTGCGCCCCCTGTGTCCGTTTCGGCGGGTCCACGACCTGACGGTGGCCAACGATGCCCTCGACACTGACGTCGAGCGGATCGAGGGTGGCCTGCGGGTGCGCCCCTACGCGGCCTTGCCCGAGCTCGCGATCACGCTCGGGACCGCCTTCGATTTCGACGCGGACCCGACCTGGTTCCGCGATCTGCGCTACGCCGCCGACGAGCGGCGCGGCTTCGACGGCGGGGAGGACCAGTGGAGCCCCGGCACGCTGCGCGTCGCGCTCGAGCCGGGGGCGAGCGTCGTTTTGGCCGCGACCGTCGAGGTCGACGCATGTGCCGACCCCACGGCTGTCTGGGAGCGGACCCGCGCCGCCCGCGCCGGGTGGCTGCCCGCCGGAGAGCCGACGGCGACCGAACGCCTCGCGATCGCGGCGGGGGACTTCCTCTACCGCACGGACGAGGGGCGGCTCGGCATCCTCGCCGGCTTCCCGTGGTTCGGCGAGTGGGGCCGCGACACCTTCATCGCCCTGCCCGGTCTGACGCTCGGGCGCGGGCAGGTCGAGGCGTGCGCGGAGGTCCTGGAGGGAGCGCTCGCGTTCTTGAAGGGCGGGCTCCTGCCCAACGTCTTCGGTCGCGACGTCGCGTCCAGCCACTACGGCTCGGCCGACGCCGCATTGTGGTTCGCGCGCGCGGTGCGGCTGTACGAGCTCGCGCTCGGTTCGCGCGAGGCGGTGCGCACGCGCTTCCTCGAGCCGCTCGCCTCGATCGCCGAGGCCTACGAGCGCGGGACGACGCTCGGGATGGAGGTCGACGACCGCGGTCTCTTGCGCGCCGGTTCGGGGGTCCTGAACGCGACGTGGATGGACGCCGTGACGAGCGCCGGCCCCGTGACGCCGCGCGCCGGCTGCGCGGTCGAGCTGAACGGGCTCTGGATCTTCTTGCTGCGCTACCTCGAGGAGTTGACCGGCGGCGATCCGGTCTGGGCGCGGCGTCGGACGCGCGCGGAAGCGAGCTTCCGTGCGTGTTTCTGGCTCGCCGACGAGCGCCGCCTCGCCGACGTCTGGGACGCGGACGCCCCCGACCGCCGCGTGCGCCCGAACATGGTGATCGCGGCCGCGCTCGAGTTCTCGCCGCTCTCGACCGCCGAACGCGCCGGCGTCGTCGCCTGCGCGCGGGCCGAGCTCCTGACTCCGCGCGGTCTGCGTACGCTTTCGCCGAGCGACAGCGAGTATGTCCCTCGCTACGCGGGTGGGCCCGAGGAGCGCGACGGCGCCTACCACCAGGGCACGGTCTGGCCGTGGCTCCTCGGCTTCTACACCGAAGCCGCCCTGCGCGCCGGCGCGTCTCGCGCCGAGCGCCGCGAGCTCCAGGGCCTGTGGTCCGGGCTCGCCGCGGAGCTCGACGTGCAAGGCCTCGACCACGTCTCCGAGGTTTTTGACGGAGATGCGCCGCACACGGGTGGTGGGACGTTCGCCCAGGCCTGGAACACGGCCGAGATGCTCCGCGCGCTGGCGTTGCTCGAATCCTGAGATGGGCTCCTGGCCGATCGAACCGGGGCGGCACGGAGGGAGTCGGCGCCACCCGCACCCGGTTAGAATCCCACGCGTCGCCGGCCAAGGCGAGTCTGCCAGCTCCATGACTTCGATCGTCTTCTATTTTCAGGCACACCAGCCGTATCGCCTGGCGCGCTTCGAGCGGTCGGACGTCGGGGGCGGCAAGCCGATCTTCGACGACGCCGAGAACGAGCGCATCCTGCGGCGCGTCGCGGAGCGCTGCTACCTGCCGATGAACGCGCTCCTGCGCGAGGCGATCGAGTCGACTGGCGGCGCGTTCCGCGCGAGCTTCTCGCTCTCGGGCACGCTCTTGCTGCAGCTCGAGGCGTGGGCGCCGGAGGTGCTCGACAGCTGGTCGGAGCTCTTCGACACGGGGTGCGTCGAGCTGCTCTGCGAGACGAGCATGCACTCGCTCGCGGCGCTCACCGAGCCCGCTGAATTCAGGAGTCAGGTCGAGCAGCAGCAGGCCCTGCTGAAGCGTCTGTTCGGCATCGAGCCGACCGCGTTCCGCAACACCGAGCTGATCCTCGATGAGAACGTGGCGCGCGCGGTCGAGGGGCTCGGCTTCGAGGTGCTCCTGGGCGAGGGGACCGAGCTCTTGCTCGGTCAGCGTCCGGCGACGCGCGCGTGGCTTCCGCACGGCTGCAAGCGCCTCGCCCTGCTCCTGCGCTCGTACGCCTATTCGGACGACATCGCGTTTCGGTTCAGCGACCGGAGCTGGCCCGCCTACCCGCTCCTCGCCGACACCTTCGCCGGCTGGCTCGACGAGGTCCCGGTGCATGAGCCGTTCATCGGCTTGTTCATGGACTACGAGACCTTTGGCGAGCACCAGGCGGAGGACACGGGCATCTTCGAGTTCATGCGCCGCTTGCCGGACGAGATCCTCGCCCGGCGTCGCTTCGACTTCGCGACGCCGACCGAGGTCGCACGCCGGCACCCGCCGCGCGCGCGCCTTCCCATCCCGCGCACGTTCTCGTGGGCGGACGCCGAGCGCGACCTGTCGGCGTGGCTGGGCAACCCGATGCAGCGCGCCGCAAGCGACGCCCTGTACGCGCTGCGCGAGCCCGTACAGGCCACGGGCGACGATCAACTCCTGGCGACCTGGCGCCGCCTGTCGACCTCCGACCACGTGTACTACATGGCGACGAAGTTCGAGTCGGACGCCGAGGTGCACGAGTACTTCAGCCCGCACGAGCACCCGCACGCGGCCTTCGTGACGTTCATGCACGTGCTCGCGGACCTCGAGCAGCGCACGACGCGCGCGCTCGAGTCCGCCGACCTCTCCAGTGCGACCGCCCCCGCGAGTCCTTCCGTCAAGAGAACCCGTTGAGCCAGCAACACCCGAGTTCGAGTCCTTCGACCCTCTTCGAGGTCAGCTTCGAGGTCTGCAACAAGGTGGGGGGCATCCACACCGTGCTCGCGACCAAGGCCCCGACGCTGATCGAGACTTACGGCGACGACTACGTCACGCTCGGGCCGTGGCTGCTCAGCGACGAAGGGCGCCGCGTGCCGTTCGAGGAGGAGGCCGGCTTCGAGGCATTCGCGGAGCGCTGCCGCGAGATGGGTCTGCCCGTGCGCGTCGGGCGCTGGCTGATTCCTGGGCGCCCGCGTGCCGTGTTGATCGAGTTCTCGGGCCTGTACGACGAGAAGGACGACGTGCTGGCCGAGCTCTGGGAGGACCACTCCGTCGACTCGATCGAGGGCGGCTGGGACTATGTCGAGCCCGTGTTGTTCGGCTACGCCGCGGGCAAGGTGATCGAGGCCTGGTGCGAGACGTTCGTCACGCCTGAGCACCGGCGCGCGGTCGCCCAATTCCACGAGTGGATGACGGGCGCGGGCCTCTTGTACTTGAGGCGCGTCGCGCCGAACGTCGGGACGGTCTTCACCACCCACGCGACGATGCTCGGGCGTGCGCTCTCGTCCTTGGGGCACTCGCCCGAGGACGGTCTCGGCGACGAGACGCCGGAAGCCCTCGCCCGCACCCACGGGGTCGTGGCCAAGCACTCGCTCGAAGGCATCTGCGCGCGCGCGGCTGACGTGTTCACGACGGTCAGCGAGATCACGGCGCGCGAGGCCGAGCTCCTGCACAAGAGGGCGCCACAGCCGGTGCTGCCGAACGGGATCGACCTCGCCGTGCTGGACGAGCTCGCGGGCGAGACGCCGCGCGACGAAGTGCGCGGGCGGCTCGTCGAGCTCGCCGGACGCTTCCTGGGTGAGGACGTCTCGGACGCTGCGCTCGTCGCGACCTCAGGGCGCTACGAGTACCACAACAAGGGCCTCGACGTCGTACTCGATTCCCTCGCCGAGCTCGGCGGCACGGAGGGACGGCGCGTCGTGCTCTTCCTGTTCGTGCCCGCAGGCAACTCGGGGCTCAAGGCCGCGCTCCGCGAGCGCGAAGGCCTCGCGCCGGTCGACTGCGACGGACCGATCGGGATCGCGACGCATCACCTCTTCGAGCCGGACAGCGATCCGATCCAGGCGCGCAGCGCGGAGCTCGGCCTCGACAACCGAATCGGATCGCGGGTCAAGGTCGTGCACGTCCCGATCTATCTGACGGAGCAGGACGGCTTCCTCGATCTCGACTACGAGGCGGTGCTGCGCGCGGTCGATCTGACGACGTTCCCTTCGTACTACGAGCCGTGGGGCTACACGCCCCAGGAGAGCCTCGCGCTCGGTGTGCCGACGATCACGTCCGACTTTGCGGGCTTCGGACGCTGGGCGAGCGCGCAGGGGCTCGGCGCCGGTCAAGGCGTGACCGTCGTCCCGCGCGTGCAGAAGCCCTTCGACGAGGTCGTCGGCGCGCACACCGCGGCACTCGAGCGGTTTCTCGGCGAGGGGCCGCAGAACGGCGACTTCGCGGCGGCCTGCCGCGAGGCGGCTGGCCGCACCGCGTGGTCCGAGCTGATCGAGAACTATCGCCGTGCCTTCGATGCGGCGCTCGAGGCCGTGCAAGGGCGGCTCGAGGCGGGCGTGCCGTTCGCGCGTCGCCCGCGCGCCCGCGTCACGGTGCAGAGCGCCGAAGAGGGGGCCTCGCCGCACTTGCGAACCTTCGAGGTGTCCGGCTCGTTGCCGGCACCGATCGCCGCGCTCGAGCGTCTATCGCGCAACTACGCGTGGGCGTGGGACTACCACGCGCAGGCGCTCTTCGCCGAGCTCGATCCCGAGCTCTGGGAGAGCGTCGGGCGCAGCCCGGTCCTGTTCCTGCGTCGCGTCGACGCTGAAGTCATGGAACGTGCGGCGCAGGACGCCGACTACACGAGCCGTGTCGGTGCCGCGGCGCGCCGTTTCGACGACTACATCGAGGACGAGACGCCGGCCGCGCGCTTCGATTCGGCGATCACCCACGAGCACCCGGTCGCCTACTTCTCGGCCGAGTTCGGGATCCACGAGTCGTTGCGCATCTACAGCGGCGGCCTCGGGATCCTCGCGGGCGATCATCTCAAGTCGGCGAGCGACCTCAACCTGCCGCTGATCGCGGTCGGGCTCTTCTACCGCAAGGGCTACATCACCCAGCACCTGACGGCCGAGGGGGAGCAGGTCGCGATCGACCTCGACAACGAGCCCGCGGACCTCGCGCTCGAGCGCGTCGACGATCCCCAGGGCGAGCCGCTCGTCCTGGGGATCGCCTTGCCGAGCCGCGAGCTGCTCCTGCGCGCCTGGCGCGCGCGCATCGGCCGCGTCGACCTGTATTTGCTCGACAGCGACGTCGAGGGCAACCGCGACGAGGATCGCGAGATCACGCGCAACCTGTACGGAGGCGACGAGACGACGCGCATCCAGCAGGAGATCGTCCTCGGCCGCGGTGGGGCGCGCCTGTTGCGCAGGCTCGGCATCGACCCGAGCGTCTGGCACATGAACGAGGGGCACGCAGGGTTCTTGTGCCTGCAGCGCGTTTCGTACCTCGTCCGTGAGCGCGGCTTGACGTTCGAAGAGGCGCGCGAGGTCGTGCGCTCGAACACCGCGTTCACGACGCACACGCCGGTCCCCGCCGGGCACGACCGCTTCTCCGAGGATCTCGTGCGTCGCTACTTCTCCGACGCGTCCGAGTGGGTCGGCCTGCCGTGGGAGCGTTTCTACGCGCTCGGTCAGCCGCCGGCCGGCGCGGAGGACTTCAACATGACGATGCTTGGGCTGTCGTTCGCCGGCTTCGTCAACGGCGTCTCGAAGATGCACGGGGAGGTCTCGCGCACGCTCTTGCACGAGGCTTGGCCGCGCCTGCTCGAGGACGAGGTTCCGGTCGGCTCGGTCACCAACGGCATCCACCTGCCGACCTGGACCGCGCCCGAGATCGCTGCGCTCGTCCAGCCGGACGGCGCGCGCGTCGACGGAGAGAGCTTCGCGACGCACGCCCCAGGACTCGCTGACGCCGCGCTGTGGCGCGCGCGCCAGAGCGCCAAGCGACGCCTGCTCGACGTGGCGCGCAAGCGGCTCGAGCGCTCGTTCGTCGAGCGCCACGACAGCCCGCTCCTGCTGCACACGATGCTCGACGGGCTCGACGAGAACGCGCTCTGGATCGGCTTCGCGCGGCGCTTCGCGCCGTACAAGCGCGCGCACCTGTTGTTCGAGGACAAGGAGCGTCTGCTCGAGATCCTGGCGAGCGAGGAGCGGCCCGTGCGCCTGATCGTCGCGGGCAAGGCACATCCGCGCGACGGGCGCGGCAAGGACATCTTGCAGGAGATCGCGCGCATCGCCCGCGACGAGGACTTCGCTGGCCGGGTGCTCTTGCTCGAGGACTACGACATGGAGCTCGGGCGGGCGCTCGTGCAGGGCGTCGACGTGTGGCTCAACAACCCGACGCGCCTGATGGAGGCGAGCGGGACGTCCGGGATGAAGGCCGCCGCCAACGGTGGCCTGAACTTGTCGATCGCGGACGGCTGGTGGCCCGAGGCGGCCGATGGCGAGAACGGCTGGACGATCGGTGGTGGACGCGTCTACGAGGACCAGGAGCTGCAGGACCAGTACGACAGCGCGACGCTGTATCGGCTGCTCGAGGAAGAGGTCGTGCCCGAGTTCTTCGACCGTGCGGGCGGCCTGCCCGCGCGTTGGATCGAGCGCATGCGCCACGACCTGGCGACGATTCCGATGGTCTTCGACACGAACCGCATGGTGCTCGACTATGCCGAGAAGGCGTACAGTCCGCTCGCCGGGCGCTGCCGCCATTTCCGCGACGATCGCTACGCTGCGGCGCGCGCGTACGCGGACGAGAAGCTGCGGCTCAAGCGTGGCTTCGCGGGCATCGCGGTGCGCGAAGCGAGCGTCGGTGACTTGACCGAGCTGCGCGCCGGTGAGTCGATCGAAGCGCGGGTCACGCTCGATCTCGGGGCGCTGCGCCCCGAGGACGTAGGGGTCGAGCTCATTCTGGGCAAGGCACAGGAGGCCGGGCGGCTGGCCGAGCCGCGCTCGCTCGAGCTCGATCGCGTCGATGCCGACGGTGCATCGGTCGTGTTTGCTGGCGCCTACAGGCTGGAACGTCCCGGCACGTACGCCTATGGGATCCGCGTGCGCGCGCGGTGTGCGATCTTGGACTCGGGACCCGGCCACGCGCTGCGCCACCTCGTGCGATGGGTTTGATGGAACTACGACCGCGGCGGCTCCTCGCCGCTTGCCTACTCTTGGGCCTGGTGCCTTGCGCGGCGTCGCAGGAGGACCTGCCGCCGGCGCCCGGGAGCGTCGACGCCGGGCTCTCGCTCGAGGTGCGTGAGAGCCTTGCGGGCCTCGACCCCGCGCGCGTGGGCTGGCAGAGCGAGACCGACGAGCGAGCTGTCGTCGAGCAGCTGTACGCGCTGGTCGGACTGTGGCGGGCGGGGGAGGGCCGGGTCGCGCCGGAGGAGCTCCTCGCGCCGGGGTTCAGCGTCGAACCGCTCGTGCCGACCGAGCTGGAAGAGATCGATCGCGGCGCGTGGAAGATCGCTCGGGCGAGCGCACCGACGCCCAATCCGCGACGCGGCGCCGATGCGCTGCTCGCGTCGCTGGCGGCGCTCGACGCGCGCTTTGCGCCGAGCGCGGTCAAGACCAAGGTCGTGGCGCTGCGCTACGGCGAGACCGAGGGCGCGCTCGAGACCGACGTGCGCGTCGAGGCGGAGGCGGAGGCTGCCCAGAGCGTTTCCCATTGGCGCTGCGGGTGGACGCGCGTGGATGACGGCTGGCGGCTCGCGTCCATCGCGGTCGACGACTACGTCGAGGTGCGCGGACCCGGTCCGGTGTTCCGGGATGCTTCGAGCGCCGTGCTGACGGGGCCGCTCTACGAGCAGCAGTTCGTGCCCGGCTTGCCGTACTGGCGAACGCGGCTGGACACGTCGCTCGGCGTCGGGTTCCTCGGTCACCACGGCCTCGCGATCGGCGACGTCGACGGCGACGGGCTCGAGGACGTGTACGTGTGCCAACCCGGTGGACTGCCGAACCGGCTGTTCATGCACGCCGCGGACGGGACGGTGCGTGACGGGGCTGCAGCTTCGGGAGTCGACTTTCTCGACCCGACCTCGAGCGCGCTCTTGGTCGACCTCGATGGCGACGCGGACCCGGACCTCGTGCTTGCGCTCGGGGACGAGGTCGTCGTCTTCGAGAACGAGAGCGGGCGCTTCACGCTGCGCAGCAAGAGCACGGTGTCCGGGACGACGTCGATGGCGGCGGCGGACGTCGACCTCGATGGGGACGTCGACGTCTTCATCTGCGGTTACGTCTCGCCGTACGACGGCTCGGGGATGCCCCTGCCGTACCACGACGCGAACAACGGGCAGCGCAACACACTCCTGCGCAACGACGGTGATTTGGGGTTCACGGATGTCACCGACGAGGCCGGGCTCGGCGCGACGCGCCGCTTCAGCTTCGCGGCCGCCTTCGAGGACATCGACGATGACGGGGACCAGGACCTGTACGTCGCCAACGACTTCGGACGCAACGAGCTCTACCGCAACGACGCCGGGCGCTTCGTGCTGGCCGCCAAGGCGCTCGGGGTCGAGGATCTCTCGGCTGGGATGGGGGTGAGCTTCGGCGACTTCGACCGCGACGGCCGCGTCGACCTCTACGTCAGCAACATGTTCTCGGCCGCCGGGGGCCGCGTCGCCTACCAGCGCAACTTCCGCGCGGGCGACGACGAGGGCACGCGGGCCGACTACCAGCGCCACGCGCGCGGCAACACGCTGTTCCGCAACGTCGGCGTGGGCGGGTTCGCGGACGTCACCGCGAGGGCGGGCGTGGGCATGGGGCGCTGGGCCTGGGGCGCGCTCCTGCGCGACTTCGACGGGGACGGCTGGGACGACGTGCTCGTCCCGAACGGCTTCGTGACCGAGCGCCGCGCGGACGACTTGTGAAGCTTCTTCTGGCGGCAGGTCGTGTCGCACTCTCCGCAGGAAGCCGACGGCGATCCGCGCACGTACGCGGCTGGCTGGACGGCGATCAGCAGGCTCATTCGGCAGGGGTATTCGTGGAGCGGCCACGAGCGCAACGTCGCCTTGCTCAACCTCGGTGACGGGACCTTCGCCGACGTCTCGGCGATCTCGGGCTACGGTCTGGTCGACGACGGTCGTGCGCTCGCGAGCGTCGATTGGGACTTCGACGGAGACCTCGACCTGTTCCAGACGAGCCGCACCGGTCCGCGGCTGCGCTTCCTCGAGAACGTGCACGGGAGCGCCGGCGGCTTCCTCAACGTGCGGCTCGTCGGCAGCGCACCGAACACGGATGCGGTCGGCGCGCGCGTCCTCGTCCACCTCGAGGGCGAGGAGCTCGACGAGGAGCTGCCACTGCTGCGCACCCGGCGCGTGGGCGAGGGGTTTCTCGCGCAGTCGAGCGCCTGGCTCACCTTCGGTCTCGGGGGCCGCGCGGTCGAGCGCATCGACGTGCGCTGGCCGGGTGGTGTGCGCGAGACGTTCGAGGGGATCGCGGCGGGACGCTCGGTCTTGCTCGAGCAGGAGAGTGGCATGACACGCGAGTGGAATCCGCCGAGCGTGCCCGAGCTCGCCGCGGCGGAGCCGCCCGTTGAGCCCGCGCCGCGCCGTGCCGCGCGCGTCGTGCTCGCCACGGCGCTGCCGATGCCGCGCATCGAGGCGATCGCGCCGGACGGGCGCACCGTGCCGTTCCTCGGCATCGGTCCGCAGGGGCCGCAGGGGACTGGAAGACCGCTCCTGTTGAACGTGTGGGCGAGTTGGTGCGCGCCGTGCGCCGAGGAGCTCACGGCCTTCGCCGCGGCGAAGGACAAGATCGGTGCGCGGCTCGACGTCGTCGCCTTGTCGGTCGACGAAAAGGGAGCGGCGGCGGCGGAGCTGCTCGAGCGTGTCAAGTTCCCATTCACCTCCGGCCGGCTGACGCCCGAGTCGCTCGAGATCCTCGACACGCTCGAGAGCGCCATCTTGGATCGCGAGGAGCGGCTGTCGGTGCCGACGAGCTTCCTCATCGACGGCGGCGGCCGCGTCGTCGCGATGTACGTCGGTCCGGTCGAGCCCGACACCGTGCTCGCCGACCTGGGCTTGATCGGTCTGCCCGACGAGGACCGCCGTGCGCGCGCGGTCCCGTTCACCGGCCGCTGGCACTACGACCCGCCCGGCGTGGACCTCGCCTACCTCGAAGCCGAGTTCCGACGGCGCGGCCTGATGCGCACGGCGGGCGAGTTCGCCCTCGGCCGCTTCGAGGTGCGTCAGGTCACGGAGGCCAAGCTGCAGCTCGAGTTCGGCATCGCGCGCATCCGCCAGGAGCGGTTCGAAGTCGCCCTCCAGCACTTCCAATCCGCCGCGGAGCTCGACCCGTACTACGTCGAGGCGTACTCGGGGGGCGCGTATTGCCTGCACCGCCTGGAGCGCTGGCGCGAGGCGATCGAGGCGTACGACCGCGTGCTCGAGCTGAGCCCGCGCGACGACCGCAGCCTGTTCAACCGCGGGCTCGTCTACGTCGAGCTCGGTGAGCTCGAGGCGGCGCGGCGGGACTGGGCGCGCCTGCGGGCGATCGGGAGCGAGCACGCGCGGGAGCTCGGGAAGCGGATCGGCGAGTAGGGGGGAGCGGCTGGCGGCCGTGTTTTGGGCCAATGGGTCCCCGTTCGGGGCCCCGCCGTCCTTAGATCAGCACCCGGGGTAAGTGACCCGTGCCAGGGTCGCAGGGCTCCCACGATGTCCTCGTCGAGGGACCGCCCATGCCGACCCGTCTCGGTCCCATGCGGAGAGCCCGTCACGTTTGGGCTTCGAGCGCAAGTCACTTCCCGATGGCGCCTTGCGGTGCCCGGGCGGCCGAAGTGGCCCGTGGGATCGCAAGGGAATCCGCGCGCTGGGGCCTCGGAGTTGCTGTGGGGTGTGAAACCCGACACCTGGAGAGGATCGAATCCAATGAAGATCACCCTGATTGCCCTCCTGCTGGCGCTGTTCGCCGTCCCGGCGATCGTGCTGCCGGCTAACGATATCGCAAATGATCGGGCGCCCGCCTCGATCGAGTTGGAGGCCGAACCAATCGGTGAGCCCGACCCAGCGGGTGAGCCCGAGCCCGCGGCCGAACGCTTGGGTGAGGCAGGTCCCATTGCCCTCGCTCGGCTCGAGGTCGGTCCGGCGGACTCGGCCCTCATCAACAAGCTCAAGCACAACGATGCCTGGCGCATGCAGGTGGAGAGTCCGTCGTCGACGTTCGGCTGCTAGGCCCCATGAGAATCGCAGGGAGATCTTCCTATGAAGAAATGCTCGAACTGGCCAAGTGAGGCTCCATTTGGGCCTGACCGGCGCTACCCGGCGCTGATCCAGATCGTCGCCTACCTCGTCGCCGCTCTCGCGGAGTCGCTCAAGGGTGAGCGCAATCGACAGGTGTTGGACGAATACAATCGCCTCCGCGTGCTCTGCATCGCGGTGCTGGCGAAGTACGCCGCCCTCCTCAACGTCCACCAAGGCGAAGGGGTGCCCGCGCCGTCCGCGACGGACAGCCGGCGGGTCCAGCTGCAGCTCATGAGCCTGCTGGCGAAACACATGGCGAGCGTGTACCCCGCGATCCGCGGCAGCTACCGGCGCTTGCGCGTGCTCGACGAGCGGGCGGAGACGGGCACGCTCTACCCGGACTGGGAGCACTTGGGCACACTCGCCATGACCTACTTCTACCCGCAGCACCACCGTCGCCCGGGCCGTGTCCGCACGAGTTCTCCCGATCTCGGGTACGTGGCCACCAGCGCCCTCGGAAACCTCGCGACCCAAGAGGGCGCACTCAGCAAGTCCATCCTCGCGGACGTCGACAACATGGAGGTGGAGTGATGAATGACCTACTACGAGCCGTGGGATCCGAAGCTTGCGAGCTGGCGGCGTCCCTCTACGAGCGGTGTGCCCGACCTGGCTGGCACGGTCCAGAGGTGGTCGAGCTGGCCGTGGCCGAACGCGAGTTCATCCGCCACTTCAACATCTACCGCGAGCACTCGGAGGCGCCCGACGCTTATCTCCGCAAGGTCAAGCAGCTGCTCGACAAGGGGATGCCGGACGAGTACGTCCCGGTCGTCGTCAAGACGCTCGCCGGAATCGCGGTGGAGTGCATGGATCCGAGCGACCCCCGTTTCCAGGGGGTGGCGGCTCTCGCGGCGCACCTGAGCTGGGGCAGCGACAACGCCAACGTCGAGCGGATCGTGGGCATCCTGAGCGACCGCGCGTCGGAAGTCGCCGACGACTGGCAGCGCAAGGACATCGAGCAGCGAGCCCACAACCTGCGTGGCGGCCTCGCACAGGTGCGGGAAGACTACGCCGAGGCGCTGCGCGAGTACCAGCGGGCCCTCGCCCTCGCCTCCTCCGACGGGACCCGAATCGCCGCCGGTTTGAACGTCGCGGAAGCGGGCCTCATGGTCGGCGACGCCGCCGAGGTCGACCGCGGTGTGCGCGAAGCGGCTGCTGCCGATTCGACGCTCGCGAACATCCAGGCGGTGGACGCGTCGAGGCGGGTGCTGGACTGCGCGCTCGAGACCCTGACGAATCTGCAGGCCGTCACGGTCGAGACGCTGCGCGCGGCGCTCGAGGCCGGCGGTGAGCAGCTGTCGTCGGAGACCGAGCGGGAGCTCGTGCGGCGCGCGTGCGCGCGACTGGACGACGCCCGGAGCTAGTGGTGTGATGCAGACATTCGCAGTCGTATCCCGGCCCGCATGCACGCGCCACGGCGTTGCGGCTCCTCCGACCAATCCCAGTATCACCGTATTGGCAGCGAAGTTGCGTCGTCGCCGCGCCTTGTGGCACGCACAC
>JAAELL010000120.1 GCA_024226735.1 bacterium
CATTTTGGTCGGTGCGTACGCGTTCGCTGCAAGGCGCAGCGACGACGCGACTTCGCTGCAAGTCTCGGAGGAGGCGCAACGCAGCAGCGGGCGGGTACGGGCCGACCAAAATGCCGCACAAGAGTGACTCACACCACTAGCCTCCGATGAGTCAGGGCGTCCTCTGCCTAGGCATTAGGACGGCCAGCTGGTCGGGTATCATGGCCAGCAGGAGGACATCGTCATGCCAAGACAGCATTCGCTCGGGCCTTGGAGAGTCGGCCTTTTTGCGCTCTGCGCAGGTTGGTCTCTACACGTGATCGTCGACGAGCAGAGTCGGCAAGCGACCCCCAGCGCGTTCTCCGCGCCCAACCCGTTCCTGCGCGACACGCTGTACTCCCACGGCGGCTCGCGCCATGCGCAGTACAACACGCTCACGGGCGAGCTCCTGCTCGTCGGCGAGGAGGCGCACGGCATGGACTGGTTCTCCGGCGGCGGCGGCTTCTGGTGGTGCAGCTTCGGTGGGGCGCACTCCTCGCCGCTGCTCTCGTTCCTGCTGCGCGAAGCGACAGTCGAACACCACGCGACGCCCGGCCACTACCCGCCGGGCCTGGCCGCGCCGTACACGGACGACGGCGCGTACAGCGTCGTGCGGCTCGAACCGCTCGCTGCGCAGTCGGCGTACGTCAACCTGCAGTCGGGGCAGACCGCGTACCCGGCGGACTACCGCGAGCTCGTCGACCCCGCGGGGACGCTCGAGTTCTTCCTCTATCAGGACGTGGACGAGACGATCAACATCGCGGTCATGGGCGCCGGCGTCGCGGGACTCGCGAGCCCGGGCGAAGCCCTCGGCGACGGGACCTCCAACCGGGACAACGGCGTGCGCATGCACATTGCGTTCCGCACGACCATCACGCTCCCGCCGGACAAGCTCGAATGGACGGGCAGGCTCGACCAGCAGTCCGCGGCGTACCGCACCGAGCACCCGACGGGCTGCTAGCCGTGGTCCCGCGGGGCCCCGCAAAACTCGTGGTCCACCCGGAAGGTCTGGTCATGCTCACAGTCCCCATGCACGCCATCGCGGTCGGGCTCGGCCTATCGATCCTCCCGGCTCGACCGTATCGAGCTCCTGCAGGACACGGCCCGAGCGTCCACACGCAGGACACACTCATCGCGCGCTGGCTCTTCACTGCAGAGCAGCACGCGGACGGTACATTCCTTCCGGTGGCGGGCGAGTGGCCTCTCCCGCGAGTCGAGCCCCGATTCGTGGGAGAGGGAGCGGGCCAGAGTCTCTTGCTCCCGCTCCAGCCGTCGCTCATGGCCGTGGAGCAACCGGTCGAGGCGGCCGCACTCCCTTCCGACGAGCTCTCGATCGAGGCCTGGGTCGCGCTCGACACGCACCTGGAATGGGGCGGCATCTTCAGCGCAATCGAGGACAACGGTGGCGCCGAAACCGGGGTCCTCCTGGGGACGCGTGGGCGCTTCTTCACCTTCGCCGTCTCCAGTCAAGGCACGGGTGACCCCGACGGCCTCCTGACGTACCTCCTGTCCCGCGAGGCGATACAGCCTGGTCGCTGGTATCACGTGGTCGGGACCTACGACGGCAAGTCGCAGAAGATCTACGTGGACGGAGAGCTGTCCGCCGAGAGCGACGTGCAGACCGGAGCGGTCCTCTACTCGAGCACGCAGACCGTCGCGGTGTGCGCGTACAAGGACTCGAACGAGGACTATCGCCTGAGCGGCGCCGTTCACGAGGTCGCGCTACACGACCGAGCCCTGAGCAAGCGTGGCATCCAGCGCAGCTACAAGAAGATGGCCGGCAAGCTGCCCGCACCGGAAGCGAAGACGTTCAACAACATCCCGAAGGAGGAGGGCACACCGCTGCACCAGCTGCAGCCCGCGATCAACCAGGCGATCACGGAGGGGGTCGAGCACCTCTTGCGGGAGCAACATCGCGACGGCTCCTGGACCTCGCACATCAGCGGTTATCGCAACGGCGCGACGGGCCTCGCGGTCTACACGCTGCTGAAGTGCGGGTTGCCGGCGGACCACCCATCGGTCGTGGCCGGGCTCGAGTTCATGCGCGCGAAGCCACCGAAGAAGACGTACGAGGCGGCCTGTCAGCTGCTTGCGATCGGCGCGACCGGTGACACGAACAACGTCGCCTGGGCCGAGGAGATCGTCGGGCTCTTGCTCGACTGGGAGAGCGGCGCCGAGCCCGGCGGCTGGGCCTACCCGGGCGGCCGGGTGGACCTCTCGAACACACAGTTCGCCGCGCTCGGCTTCTGGGGCGCGTCGCAGCTCGGAGTGAACGTACCGGCGCGCGACTGGCAGCGCATGGTGGCCAAGACCGTCCAGAAGCACCAGAGCTACGTCGAGGAGGTCGACTGGCCCGATGACGGCGGCAAGGGGCGACGCTCGGGCAAGCGCAAGATCGCCGGCTTCTCGTACTACGAGGACCGAGGGCCGTTCCACGAGTCGGGCACCATGACGACCGCCGGCCTGTGCGTGCTCGGCATCCCTCGGATGTTACTCGGCAAGAAGCTGGGGGCGCGCTACCTGAAGATGGCGGCGAAGAGCGAGCTCCTGGGGATGGGCTGGCTCGAGACGTACTACGAGGACATGTGGGACGAGGTGGGACACGGCCGGCAGGATCAGGTCAGCGGCATCGTGGGCGACGACTTCTACTACTACTTGTACGGCGTCGAACGGGTGGGAGCATTCTTCGACACCGAGCTCATCGGCGGGAACCCTTGGTATCGGGACGGCGCGGAGCGGCTGCTCGAGAAGCGAGGTGCCGACGGCAGTTGGAGCTCGGAGGTGAGCACTTGTTTCGCGCTCTTGTTCCTGCGCCGAGCCTCCGCGCCGCGCCAGTCAGGACGGGCGGTCGATCGCGAGGACAGTGTCTTCGCGGATGCCACTGGCGACGTACACATCCGCGCCACCGGCACCCAGAGAGTGACCTTCTGGATCGCCGGCTTCGCCCCCGAGCTATTGAGGCAGTTCGAGGGCGAGGTCCGTACCTGGCGCGGGTTGCGGGTCGTTAGCGTCGAGTATCTGGCGGACGGCGCGAGCCTCTCCAAGGTCCCCGGCGACCCCACGCAAGTGTGGAAGCTCGAACGCTACGCCGCGCAACACTCGTTCGACCTTCCTGGACAGCACACGTTGCAGGCGCGCGTGACCGTCATCGCTGCGGACGGCCGGCCAGAGGACTCGCGCTACACGAAGGTCTTCGAGTCAGCCGTGCTCCAGATCACGACGCGGGACTCGCCGCGCGACTGGATGGCGGCCAACCTCGAGCTTGCCGGGGCAGACGTCCCCGGACCGTCTACACCCGAGGTGAGTGCGTCGAGCGCCCGCCAAGGCCATGCACCCGGGCTCGCGTGCGACGAGCTCCTGTCCACCCGCTGGGTGTGCGCGGACGCCGACGAACGGCCCTGGATCCGCTTCGATCTCGGCCGCGGAGTGCTCGCCGAGGAGCTAGTCCTCTGGCAGGCGAACAGCAAGCTCTCGATGCGCGGCACGTGGGGCTCCATGCGTCGAGTCGGCGTGAGCATCAACGGCCGCCAACCGCTCGAGGTCGACATGGGAACGGACGACCTGCGCGGAGTGCGCCTCGAGTTTGCGAAGCCGGTCCGAGTGCGCTCGCTCGAGATCACCGTTCTCGAGTTCACGCGCGGCAGCAAGGGGACCGGGGTCGGCTTCTCCGGAGTCGAGCTGCGTCCCCGACAACGATGACAGAAGCGACCTCAGATGCCTGCTCCATGTCTTGCGAGTTCGCAGGACCGCTGGCCTCGGTGCGCGACTGGGTCAGCCGGCGTCGCGTGCCTGAAAATCGAGCGCGTCCTGTAGCGCTTCTCGCAGCGCCGGTGTCTCGGCGAACTCGAGCAGTGCCCGGACGAGGCTCGCCGGGAAGGGCGCCGCGATCCACTGGTCGCCGTGCCACACCTTGCACGCCACGTCCTGCTACCCTTTCGCGACGCGCACGTTGTCGCGGCCGGGCGAGAGGTAGTCGAAGCCGAGCGTCATGCGCCCGCCACGGAAGCGCTCGAGGGTCATCTCGATGCGCACATCCTCGAGCGCGCTAAAACCCTCGTCTCCGCAGAAGTCGCACTCGCAGCGGCGGGTGAAGAACGCCAGCTCCTTCTTGGTGAGCTTCTCCGCGACGTCGTGCGCGTGTTCGTAGAGGAACTGCTCCCGACAACGGCCCTACCACGAGAGGTAGTTCGCGAAGTAGACGTTGCCGATCAGGCTCGTCTCCTCGAAACAGACGACGTGTTGGTGAATGTACGCACTCATGCCATTGCCATTCGCGTCTCGTGGCGCGCGTCATAGGCCAAGAGTAGTCCTCGCAGGACGCACACCGTGACCAGGGAGAAAAACAACATATGTCGCGAACTTTCAACTC
This sequence comes from bacterium, assembly GCA_024226735.1. Taxonomy (GTDB): domain Bacteria; phylum Planctomycetota; class UBA1135; order UBA1135; genus JAAELL01. The sequence goes on from JAAELL010000120.1 coordinate 4,388, forward strand.
ACACCACTAGCGGTGTGAGTTGAAAGTTCGGCGATCGGGCGTAAGAGGCGCTACGTGCCGCCCGTAGACGCCGTGGTCCCCCGTTTCACCGCTGCCCGCACCCCGAGGCTCCCTTGCGCTGCCCCTACCTCGTCTACGCTGTCGCCGCCGGTTCGTGCTTCGCAGCCGCGGCGCACGGCCAAACCCCGCACCTTTGGAGCCAATCGACGGACAACACGTCGCTCGCCGCGGGCTCCCCGGCGTGCCTCGACCATGGGACCTTCGAGAATGGGCTCTGGCGCGTGTACGACCCATTGGCCGAGGGCTGGGATGGCGACTTTCAGATCAGCGTGTGCCGGTTCGGTGTCGAGGCCGCCGCGACGACCGGCGGCAGCCAGCTGGTCACGGTTCAGCTCTTCGCGAACCCCGCGCCGGGCGCGCCGGCGGCGCCGCCCCTGCCCCTGCTCGGATCTGCCGACGTCGTCGTCGCCGATACAGTCGTCACCAACCAGACGTTCGTGACGGTCCAGTTCGACCCTCCGGTCTACGTCCCCGGGGGAACGCCGGTCGCGGTCAAGGTCTGCTCGCTCGATGGTCATCCCCAAGGGGACTACTTCTTCATCGGCTCGAACACCGCCGGCGAGACTCCAGCGGATTCGAGCTACATCTCCTCGTTCGCCTGCGGAATCGTCGACCCGGTTCCGGTGTCCTCCGTCGGCTTTCCCGTGCACTGGGTGATCGATCTGGTCTGTGAGCGGCTCGGAGACCCGGGGACGCCCTACTGCGAGACGAACATCAACTCGTCAGGCGCGATGGCGCGCATCCTGGCCATCGGCAGCCGCACCATCGCCGACAACGACTTCGGGCTCCGCACGCTCGACCTTCCACTGCACCAGCCGGGCTACTTCCTCATGTCGGAGACACAGGCCTTCGTGCCCTACGCCGGCGGCACGCTCGGGGTGCTGTGTCTCGGGCTTCCGCTCGTGCGGTTTTCCCAGGACGTGCTCGATTCCGGCGCGACCGGCCGGGTCGACCTGGTGGTCGACCTGACCCAGCTCCCAGGAGGCACCGTCGTACACCCGGGCGACACATGGAACTTCCAGTACTGGTTCCGCGACATCGGCAACACGTCGAACTTGTCGAACGCCACGACGGTCGTCTTCGAGTAGGTCGAGCTCATGCGAAGCACATTGCACATCCTCGTCCTGGCCGCCCTATCCGCGCCTGTAACGGCCCAGTGCGACGTCCAAGAGCTGCTCGTCCCCGCGCCGACGCAAGGTTTCGGAAGCGCGCTCGACCTCGCCGGAGACCTGCTCGTCGTCGGCGCCCCGCTCGACGACGCCAGTGGTACGGACGCCGGCGCGGCGTACGTCTACCAGCGGTCCGGGAGCACCTGGTCGCCCCTCGCCAGGCTCGAGCCCGACGATCCGGCGCCCGACAAGCTCTTCGGCGCGGCGGTCGCGACGTCGGGATCGCGGGTCGTCGTGGGCGCGAGCGGAGACGACGCACTGGGCACGCGAGCCGGCGCCGCCTACGTCTTCGAGGAGGTCGGCGGCATCTGGACGCAAGTGCAGAAGCTGACGGGATCGTCGTCGGGCGCGTTCCACCTGTTCGGATTCTCGCTCGCCCTCGATCAAGGGCGCCTCGTCGTCGGCGCGCCCCAAGAGGAACCCGCGGGGCCGCACCACAGCGTCTACGTCTTCGAGAGGTCGCCTTCGGGCTGGGACGAGGTGCAGCGAATCACGGTCAACTTCGCCCCCGACGCACGCGACTTCGGGCACTGCGTCGCCCTCTCGGGCAACGCGCTGCTCGTCGGCGCCCCCTCGGTCAACTCCGGCGTGCCGCCAGGCGCCGTGTACGTGTTCCGCGAGTCTGCCGGCACCTGGGTAGAGGAGGACGTGTTCGTCGGCACGTGGTCGAACGACAGGTTCGGTGCCGCCGTCGCCATCGACGGCGAGCTCGCGGTGATCGGTGCCCCGGAAGAGGATTTTCGCGGCACGGTGTTCGCGTACGCGCACGAGGGCTCGACCTGGCGGGAGATCGAGGAGCTCCCGCCCCCCGTGGCGACCCTGTCGTACGGACTCAGCATCGGCCTCAGCAGTGAGTTCCTGCTCGTCGGCTCGACGCCCGGACAGGGGCAAGAGTCTCGCGGCTACCTCTTCCGCCGGGGACGTGGCCGGTGGGTTCCCTACGTGCACCTGATCTCACCCGCGGGGGGAGCGCGCTTCGCCCGCGCAGTCGCCGTCGACGGAGCGCGCGCCGTCGTCGGCGACGACCACACCCTCGGCGTCGGCGCAGCCTTCGCATTCGAAGGCCTCGCCGAGTGCTTCGTTCCCGTCGAGCTCGGCGACATCTTCTGTGGGCCGGCGAACCTCAACTCGACCGGTGGACGGGCGACGATCGCGGCTGCCGGCCATCCGGTCGCCTCGCTCAGCGTCTTGACGTTGAGCGCGAGCCAGATGCCCGCGCAGCAGTTCGGCTACTTCCTCGCCGCCGACGACACGACGATCCTGCCCGGTGCCGGGGGGAGTCAGGGCGTGCTCTGCCTCGCGGGAACGATCGCACGGTTCGCGACCACTCCCCTGACGACCGGCGCGAACGGCGCGTTCCAGCTCGAGGTCGACCTGACCGCGCTTCCCACCACTCCGCCACAGCCAGCGCTGGCGGGCGAGACGTGGAACTTCCAGGCCTGGTACCGGGACAGCAACCCGCGGCCGACATCCAACTTCACGGACGCGGTCGCGATCGAGTTCCAATGAGCGCCCCCGCGAACGAAACAGGAGACTGCACGTCGATGATCGCCCTGCCCGTCCTGCGGATCCGAATCGCTGGAGCCCTGGCCGTCACCTTCGCCAGCACCGCGACAGCTCAGATCACCGAAGTCGTCGGTCCGCCCAGCCCCTTGGACGGACCGGGGAGCGTCACCGTCGCCGCCTCGGGTCGCGTCTACGCGGCGGGCTTCTACAGCAACGCCGTGGTCGCCTTCGGCCCCGAGGGCGGCGTGACCACGGTCCTCGACATGCTCGGAGACGGCCTCGGAAACCCGATGTACCGGCCGGTCGATCTCGCGGTCGACACGACGGAGAACCTCTGGGTCGCCTCCCTGACCGCGCATCGTTTGTTCCGCGTCGCGCCAGGCGGCGCGGTCACGATGGTCATGGACGTGAACGGCGACAATGCCGGCAACGTGCTCTTCGAGCCCCGTGGAGTCGCCGCCGACGCGGCGGGCAACGTGTACGTGACGGGATCGGAGAGCAACAACGCCTTCAAGATCACGCAGGCGGGAGTCATCACCGAGATCATCGACGCGAACGGCGACGGCAGCGGCAATACGCTCGCCTTCCCGTGGGGCATTGCGGCGGACCGCTTCGGCAACGTCTTCGTCGTGGGCTTCGACAGCGACAATATCTTCAAGATCGACGCGAGTGGCACGGTGAGCGAGCTCATCGATCTCTCGACCACCGGCCCGCCGGGCCCCGCCTTCCGGCCGTCCCGGATCGCCACGGACGCGACCGGGAACGTCTTGGTCGCCGTCGGCGATCGGGTGCTGCGGGTGTCACCGGACGGCACCGCCACCACGATCTTGGACACGACCGGAGACGGGCTCGGCAACGACGCGATCGTGCTGCGCGAGGTTGCGATCGACGTACGCGGCAACATCTTCGCAGTCGCCCGCGAGAGCCACAACGCCTTCCGTGTCTCGCCGAACGGCACGATCACCCAGATCATCGACGCGAGCGGCGACGGTGCCGGCCATACGCTCAACTTCGCCGGGTCGGTCGCGACCGCTCCCGACGGCGCGGTCTACGTCACCGGTCTCGGCACCGACAACGTGTTTCGCATCGTCGACCCGCTCTTCCGGTGCGGCGAGACCTACTGCGGGGCGCCGGCGAACGCCGCGGACCTCACCCTCGACGGCTGCGTGTGCTCGAGCGGCAGCATCGAGCTGACGGCGAGCGGCCTCGCGCCGGGCCGCTTCGGCTACTTGATCGTCGGAGCGGGCAGCGACGTGGTACTCGATCCTCCGGGGGCGCTCGGCGCATTCTGTCTCGGGGGCGCACCGGTCGGGCGTTACTCGTTCGACATCGGGTCGAGCGATGCTTCGGGCACCCTGCGAACCGACGTCCTGAACGCGAACACTGGCGGCGGCGCGGGGAATCTCCCGCTACCGATCGGCGGCAATCTGTGCTCGCCCATCGGTCAGAGCTGGAACTTCCAGTACTGGTATCGCGACGGCGCGACGTCGCGTTTCTCGACGGCGCTGACGGTCACGTTCCGCTAGTGGTGTGAGTCGAAAGTTCGGCGCATTTGTCCGAGCCGCTTTCGTGTGGGGGCAAGGCGCCGGGTTCTGTGCGTAGCCTCTGTGCTACTCACACCAGGGATAGATACTGTCTTGG
>JAAELL010000121.1 GCA_024226735.1 bacterium
ATGCGGCCGGGCGGCCCGCTGCTCGAGCCCGGCGCGCCGGCCGAGGCGGAATCCGAGCCAGCCTCGCGCTGATCGGCCGGCTTTCGCAGAATCTTCGGCCCGCTTCCTTCGTCCGGAGATTCCAGTGACCCGCCACCTCGTCACCAGCGCCCTGCCCTACGCTAACGGTCCGATCCACTTCGGGCACGTCGCGGGGGCCTACCTGCCCGCGGACGTCTACGTCAGGACGCTGCGGATGCAGGGCGAGGACGTCGTGTTCGTCTGCGGCACGGACGAGTACGGGGTCGCGATCACGATCTCGGCGGAGAAGGCGGGCGAGGAGTTCTCCAACTACGTCCGCCACTGGCACGATGACATCCAGGGCACGTTCCAGGCGCTCGGGATCGAGTTCGACATCTTCTCGGGCACGAGCCGGTGCGAGGACCACGCGCACACGTCGCAGGAGTTCTTCCGCCAGCTCGACGCGGGCGGCTACCTCGAGAAGCGCACGAGCGAGCAGCACTACTGCACCCACGACGAGATGTTCCTCGCGGACCGCTACGTCCTGGGCACCTGCTACAACTGCGGGCACGAGAAGGCGCGCGGGGACGAGTGCCCCTCGTGCGGGACGTGGATCGACGCCCTGCGCCTCGGCTCGCCCAAGTGCCGCGTCTGCGGCAACGCGCCCGAGCAGCGGCCGACGACCCACTGGTACCTCGACATGCCCAAGCTGCGCGACGAGCACATCGGGCAGTGGATCCTCGACCACGAGTGGAAGCCGAACGTGAAGGCCTTCATCCAGAACATGATGAAGGACGTTCCCAAGCGCGCGATCACGCGCGACATGCAGTGGGGCGTGCCCGTGCCCGAGGACCTCGCCGGCGGCGAGGAGGGCAAGGTCCTGTACGTGTGGTTCGACGCGCCGATCGGCTACATCTCGTTCACCAAGGAGCTGATGGCGCAGCGCGGAACGCCCGAGGCCTGGACGGACTACTGGAAGGGCGACGACGCGCGCATCGTGCACTTCATCGGCAAGGACAACATCCCGTTCCACTGCATGGTGTTCCCCGCGATGCTGTACGGGGTCAAGCAGGACTACGCGCTGCCCGCCGACGTGCCCGCGAACGAATTCTACAACCTCGAGGGCGGCAAGTTCTCGACCTCGGAGGGGCGCGCGTTCGACGTCGGCGGATTCCTCGACAAGTACGACCGCGAGGCGACGCGCTTCCACCTGATCGCCTCGATGCCGGAGACAGCCGACTCCGAGTTCACGATGGACCAGTTCCTGACGACGAACAACTCGGTGCTAGCGGCGACGATCGGCAACCTCGTCACGCGCGTGCTCAAGTTCATCGTCAAGAACTTCGAGGGCAGCGTGCCGCCGATCGCCGCCGAGCACGTCGCGGAGATGAACGAGCTGATCCTCACCGGCTGCGGCGAGTTCGGCGACCCGGCCGAGCACGTGCGCCAGTACCGCTTCCGGCGCGCGGCCGAGCAGCTCGTCGCGAACGCCGCCGTCGCGAACGTGTTCATGGACCGCATGGCTCCGTGGACTTTGCGCAAGACGGACCCGGTCAAGGCCCAGAGCTCGCTCAACACGCTCTGTGAGTGGATCTCCTGGGTCGCGCGCTGGATGGTGCCGTTCATGCCGGGCAAGGCCCAGGCGATCTGGGAGATGCTGGGAGGCGCCGGAGCGGTCGCCGATCAGCCCTGGCCGGGCATCCCGACTGCCGAGACGCTGCGCAGCCTGCCGGAGGGACAACCCCTCGGCGAGCCGGCGGCCCTGTTCCCGCGCATCGAGGCGTAGAGGCGCGGCCAATACGAATGAACCGGCCCCACGCTGAGCGTGGGACCGGTTCGTGATCAGGAACGGGGGTCTAGACGGACTCTTTCAGGGCCTTACCGACCCGGAAGCCGACTCGGCGTCCCGCCTCGATGTTGATCGGCGCTCCCGTGTGCGGGTTGCGGCCGATCCGGGCCTTGCGATCCTTCACTTCGAAGGTGCCAAAGCCCGTGATCGTGACGGTCTTGTCCGCCTGGAGCCCTTGCTTGATGCCGTCGAGAACCGTGTCCACCAACCTGGCAGCCTGCAACTTGGAGGTCTGCAGCTCGCCGGCGACGTAACTGATGAGGTGGCTCTTGTTCACGGCGATCCGAGGGAGGCCCTTCTAGCGGCGGCGCCGGGTTGCCTTCTTCTTGGTCGCCTTCTTGCGCGTCGCCTTGCGCTTGGTGGCCTTCTTCTTGGCCTTCTTGCGCGTCGCCTTCTTCTTGGTGGCGCGCTTCTTGGTGGCCTTCTTGCGAGTGGCCTTCTTCTTGGCCTTCTTGCGCGTTGCCTTCTTCTTGGTGGCACGCTTCTTTGTGGCCTTCTTCTTGGCGCGCTTCTTGGTGGCCTTCTTGCGAGTGGCCTTCTTC
>JAAELL010000122.1 GCA_024226735.1 bacterium
ACCAGAGCCACCCGGATCGCCGTCCGGGGAAGGGAACCAGAGCCAGCGCCTCGACCGCAGCGGCCGGCTCTCGCGCGCAGCGCACCGTTGGGTCAGGAGCGGGCCTGCGCCGACGATCTGGCGGAGAAAGCCAGATCGCTACGGATTCTCACCGCCATCAACACATGTGCCGCGCGTCGGCTTGAACGAGCTCCCACCCCTCGGCGCCGAGTGAGTTGAGCAGGTCCTCGCTCTTCTTCGCGAGCTGCTCGTCGGCGCCCTTCGCGACCCCGAGCAGGCCTTCCATCAAGCTCTCGCTCCCTTGCGCGTCGTCGAGTGCCTTCTTCAGGTACTCGAGGCCCTTGCCGTGCAGCTCGGCGATGCCGACGACGCGGTACTCCCACGGGCCGAAGTGGACGGCCCGCGCGGGCGGAGCCTCGGCCGTCGTGGCGTCCTGCGACGCGCCCCAGACGAGCGCGAGCGGGGTGACGAGCAGGAGAGCGGCGGCGGCTGTGTGGATGTGCATGGATTCCTCCGGATAGGGCTTACCGATCCTCATGCGTACACGCGCGGCGATCTGTCGGCATTCACGAAAAAAGCCCCCGGGGGGCGGGGGCTTCGTTTTCGTCTCGGTGGGGTGGGGAGTTGCGGCGGTGCCATGCGATTCCCGACGCACCCCCCGCACCCCAGTTCTGCTCCTTCAGGGCTGGAACGTCACCGCGCACCCGTTGCTGAAGTTCGACGTGGTGCCTGCCGCGAAGTCCTCACCCACGCGGATCGCTTCCAGCACCCCAGCGAAGGCGCGTTTCGCCGCTGGCTCTTCACGACGGCGCTGCGCAAGCTCTCGAACCGCCGCGACCACCTCTTGGCAGAACGCCGCGACGTCGGCCGCAACGTGCACGGCCAAGAGGCCGAAGGCTCCCTGCTGCAGGCCTACGCCCGCATCGCGACCCCGAGCCAGCACGCGTCCGTACGCGAACAGCTCGAGCGGGTCGAGACGGCCATGCAGGCACTCTCCGACGACGAGCGCAGCGTCGTGGTCCTCGCGCGCATCGTCGGCCTCTCGCAGGCGGAGATCGCCGAGGAGCTCGGGGTGACCAAGGGGGCGGTGCGCATGCGGCTGCACCGCGCGCTGGCGAAGCTGGCGGTGACGCTGGAGGATTGAGCTCCGATGCCGAGGATCTCGCGCTCCGGTCCTACCGGAACACGACGGACACCGCATCGGTGAAGTTCGAAGTCGGCGCCGGGTGCAGCTCCCGGAACCACGCCGTGAAGTGCCAGGTCGCTCCCGCCACGACCGCCCGCGGTGGGTTGGTCGGGACGCCCGTCAGGTCGACCGTGATCGCGAGCTCGCCCGCTGGTCCGGAGTCCTGGGCCTGTGAAGTGAAGCGTCCGACGTTGCCCACCACGCAGAGGTTGCCCTGGCTGCCGCCGGGGGTCGGGACGAAGCCGCTCGTCTCGCTCGCGAGGAAGTAGCCGACCTGGTTGGGGGGGATCTGCGAGGCCGTCAGCTCGAAGAGGTCGAGGGTCGCCACGTCGCTGCCGCAGGCGCGAATCTCGCCGGGGTGACCGGTCGTGTTGATCACGGCGGGCGTGCAGTACCTCGTCCCGATGTCCGGACAGCAGTCGTCCGCGACGTGGTTTCCTCCCAGGTCGGTCCAGGGGGCGACGATCTGGTCGGGGCTGTTGCCGCACACGATGCTGTCCGCCAGCGCTAGCGAGCCGAGGGACGACCACCGGATCCCACCCCCACCTCCGGGCGCGGCGTTGCCCCGGACGGTGCATCGCCTGGCGGTGAGCGTGGCGTTGTTGATGTAGATGCCGCCGGCGCGCAGAGCCGTGTTGTCGGCGAACGTGGTGTCGCGAATCTCTCCGATTCCGGCGCAGGAGATGCCGCCACCCCATGCCAAGGACGAGCTCGAGCCCACCGCCCGGTTGCGCTCGAATCGGCAGAGCGCCACGGTCATCGTCCCGGACGCCACGACGCGCGCTCCGGCGCCGGCGTCGGCGACGTTCTCGCGGAAGGTGCACGCCGTCATGTTCAACGTGCCGCCCTGCACCGCGATGCCTCCGCCGCCGGCTCGCCGCGCCAGGTTCCGGTCGAACCTGCAGCCGGTGACGACGATGCCGTGGTCGGCCGAGCTCGCGTGCAGCAGGGCCCCGCCGCCCCGGTGCGAGGCCGTGTTGCCGATGAAGACGCAGTCGACGAGGGTCGTGTCGTCGCTGTGGATCCAGGCGCCGCCGCCGAAGCTGGCCTTGTTGCCCGTGAAGGTGCACCCCGACAACGTCGCAGCGGCGGAGTGATCGACGTACAGCCCGCCGCCGAGGCGGTCGAGGGAGTTGCCCGTGAACGAGCAGGCGTCGAACGCCGCCGCGCCTCCCAGGTGCCGCACGCCTCCGCCGACGTTCGCACGGAACGCGCAGCCCGTCACGTCGACGTTGCTCGCCGAGCCCGTGACGAGCAGACCCCCGCCGCGGCCGACCGGCCCTGCCGTGTTGTCGCGGATGGTGCAGCCCGCCAGTGTCAGCGCGCTGCTCTGCGACCAGAGGCCGCCTCCTCCGCCCGCCGTGACGTTTCCGGTGAAGGTGCAGCCGGTGACCACCGGAGCGCCCGCTTCGACGAACATCCCGGCGCCGTCGTCCGCCGTGTTCGAGTCGAGCACGCAGAGCTGAACGAGCGCACTGCTTCGGTCGTTGTACATCCCGCCGCCGGCGAAGCTGGACGCATTGTTTCTGAACGTGCACAGCCGTACGGTCGGAGCGCTGGCGACGCTGCGCATCCCCCCGCCCTGTGCGCCGTTCCCGCCCGTGATGACGAACCCGCTCAAGACCGTGTCCGGCCCCTCACCGGACGCGCACACGACGACCGTCCCGGCGCCGCCCCCGTCGATCACGGTCGACGCGACGACGGCGGGGTCCGAGGGGTCGCTGCTCCGCACGGTGATCGCCTTGCCCAGAAAGTCGATGTTCTCGACGTAGGTCCCCGGGGCGACGACGACTTCCTCGCCGGCGACCGCCGCATCGATGCCGGCCTGAATCGTCGGCTGATCCGCGGGCACGTGGATCGTCTGCGCGACGCCAGGCGCGACTGCGGCCGACGCTGCGAGCGCGGCGCAGATCCAGCGCAGGCTCGACCCGGACTCCGTCAGCGGCATGAGAACCTCCTCCTTCGAATCAGCCATCTCTGCACGTGCGTCCGATGTGCGCAAGTATCCTCTTCCTTCGTGAACGAGCTCGTCCTCAACGAAGAGCACTACGAGAAGGTCATCAACGGCGTCCTGTGCCAGGCCCAGCGCTTCCTGTGGCTCGTCACCGCGGACATCAAGGACCTGCACGTCGAAGGCCCGGGTGGCCGGTACATCCCGCTCCTCTCCGTCCTCGCCGACCTCGTCGACGAGGGGGTCGAGATCCGGCTGGTGCACGCCAAGGAGCCCGGCCCCGCGTTCCGTGAGGACTTCGACCGCTTCCCCGCGTTGATCGAGAGCGAGCGCTTCGAGCGGATTCTCTGTCCGCGGATGCACATGAAGGCGGTGATCGCCGACGGCCGCGTCGCCTACATCGGGTCGGCCAACCTGACGGGCGCTGGCCTGGGGGCGAAGTCGCCGACGCGCCGCAACTTCGAGGCGGGCATCCTGACCGACGAGGCGGAGACGATCGAGACGCTGATGGCGGAGCTCGACAAGCTGTACCTCGGGCAGCACTGCGGGGACTGCGGGCGGCGGGAGCACTGCCCGGATCCGATCGCGTAGCGGCTCACTGCCCGACGAGCTCGGACGCCTCGAGGTAGCGCGCCACCTCGCGCGCCGAAAGGTCCTGGCAGCGCGCGTTCCAGTGCACGTCCCGGTAGCTGACGAACAGCGTCCTCGGATCGTTCGCCGCGAACAGGTCGAACAGCGAGAGCGCCGGCACGCCCGCCTCGGTCAGGATCGTGAGCTGCACGTCCGAGAGCGTGCGCGGGTCGTACTCCGGCCAGATCACCGGGTCGACGCGGATCTGGAAGTTCGGGTCGAGGTCGACGGCCGAGGGCACGACGACCCCGGCGAGCGGGACGTTCGCGGCGGCGCACACCTCGCGAAAGCGCGCGACGAGCGCGGCGAGCAGGCGCTTCTTGTACACGGTCGACGGCCAGTCGGGCTGCAGCGCCACGTCCGCGTCGTAGTAGTCGTGCAGCGCGGTGTACACCAACGGATCGCGGTCTTCGACGTGCGAGCGATACTCGTCCTGCAGGCCGCCTTGGCCACCCTGTCCGTGGAGATAGAGGTTGATGTAGGGGTAGTCGGTCCCACGCGGCGCCTCCGCGGCGCGGCGTGTGTCGGTGAAGAAGCGTACGAGGCGTACGAGAGCGAGCTCGCTCGAATCGCGCTCGAGGCCGGCGAACTTGGCGGCCAGCGGTGGACCGATCGCGTACTCGGAGTCGACCAGCTCCCCGGCATCGTCGAGCAGGAACATCTTGTTGCGCATCAGGTCGCCGAAGTCGTTGTGGGCGCACAGGACCAACACGACGAGGTCGGCGTCGAGCGCGGGCAGCTCGCGCTCGAGGCGCTTCAGCACCTGGTCGGGGCCGTAGCCGCTGACGCCGGCGTTGACCGTTTCGACCGGACGCCCCAGCGACTCGGTGAGGTGCACGGCCAGGCGCTCGACGAACGTCTGTTCCAGGCGCACGTTCTCGGCCATGACGAGCGAGTCGCCGAACACGGCGACGCGCAGGCGCGACTTGGGCTCGTCGAGCTCTGCTCCGCGGAAGCCGCGCGCGTTGACGTGCACGAGAATGCGCTCGCCGCCGGCTTCGGCGGGCATCGGCAAGATCTTGCGCGTGCTCGGGATCGGTGCGTAGAGGAGCTCCTCGTCGAGCGCGAGGTTCAGCTTGCGCACCGGGAACCAGCGCTCGAGCGCGAGCTCCGCCGCAGCGAGCGCCAGCGCCGTCGCGACAAGAGCCAAGAACAGCTTGCGCGGGAGCCTCTTCGGCATGCTGGCGATCAGTCGCCCGCGGGGAAGAGTGCGTCGATCTTGCGCGCGACCTCGTCCGGCAGCTCGATCTCGGCCGCCTTCACGTTGGCCGCGACCTGTGCCGCGTCGGTCGCGCCGGTGATGACGCAGGAGATCGCGGGCCGCGTGAGGATCCAGGCGAGCGCGAGCTGTCCCGGCTCGACGCTCATCTCCGCGGCGAGACCGCAGAACGCGCGCACGCGGTCGAGGTTGTCGTCGGTCAACTTGCCCTCGAGCCACTTCGTCTCGGCGCCGCGGCTGCCGGCGGGCACGCCGTCGTTGTACTTGCCCGTCAGAATCCCGCCGGCGAGCGGGCTCCAGACGACGAGCCCCATCCCGAGGCGCTCGGCCGCCGGCATCACGTCCGCCTCGATGCTGCGCTCGAGCAGGTTGTACTCGGGCTGCTCGACGCGCGGCGCGTACAGGCCGCGATGGTCGGCGAGGTCGTGCGCGCGCTGCAGCGTCGCGGCGGGGAACACGCTCGTCCCCCAGTACAGGACCTTGCCCTGGTGCACGAGGTCGTCCATCGCCCGCGCGGTCTCCTCCAGCGGCGTCTCGGGGTCCGGCCGGTGGCAGAAGTAGATGTCGAGGTAGTCGGTCCTGAGGTTGCGCAGCGACCGGTCGACGCTCTCCATGATGTGCTTGCGCGAGAGCCCGCGGTCATTGGGGCCGTCGCTCATCTTCCCGAACACCTTGCTCGAGATGACGAGCTCGGAGCGCTCGTAGTCCTCGAGCGCCACGCCCGCGACGCGCTCCGCCTCGCCGCGCGCGTAGACATCGGCGAGGTCGATGAAGTTGATCCCGGCCTCGATCGAGGCCCGCAGCACCGCCTTCGACGCCTCGTAGTCGCTCTTGGCGCCGAAGTTGACCCAGCCGCCAATGGACACGGCGCTGATCCTGAGACCGCTGCGACCGACGCTGCGGTACTGCATGGGGTGATCTTTCTCTACGGGACGAACGTGATCCGCAGGCCGTCGGACGTGTCGAAGCCCGGCGGGCCGGCCGGGTTGTCTCGGAACCAAGCCTGGAAGTTCCAGGTCGAGCCAGCCGAGATGATAGCGGCTTGCTGCGGCGGGTTCGTCACGTCGAGCTGGAAGCGCAGCTCGCCCTGGTTGGCCAGGACGGCCGGGAACAGGCGGAAGAGCGGCAGCTCGACGCAGCGCACCCCGTGCCCGAACGGAACGCTGGTCGCGTCCGCGCCGTAGAAGAAGATCCCGAAGTCGGCCGGGACGACCGCGGCGACCAGCTCGAGGTCGTTGGCCGCGATGCTTGAGGAGCCCGTGTGGGACATCACCGCCGCGGAGCCGGTGGAGTTGGGACCGCTCGAGCAGTAGTTCTCGAACGACGCGTCCGGCAGCTGGATCAGCTCGATCGCGTTGACCATCGGACGGCCGTTGACGCGTTCGAAGCACACCAGCGTCGCGCCGCCGTTCGAGTAGTAGTCGTACTGGCGCACCAGCGCCGCGCCCTGGCCGACCAACTGGGCGACGTCGAGATCCGACTCGCGAATCGAGCCTTCGATCCGAATGTCGAAGACGCGAGCTCCAGGCACCGCGCCGTCGATCTCCGCGAAGTGCATGCGTAGGCGGTACGGGCCGGGGTTGGTCGTGAATCGGTAGACCAGGAGGTTCGGGTCTCCGTTCGGGGCGGTGCGCGCCGTGCGGTAGAGCTCGTCGTCGTCCGTTCCCGTGATGTCGGGGATCGAGACGTTCGAGAGCTCTTCACCCGCGAAGTAGTTGAAGTCGTCGCACCACTCGAGCCCGGACGACGGCGAGGTGAACACGTCACCGGCGGAGTTGATGCGCAGCGCCTCGCCGTACAGATCAGTCTTGTGCCGGCGCAAGGTCTGCGTCGACGCGCTCAGGCTGCTCGTCGCACCAGCGGTGACGTAGACGTAGTCGTCGATCGCCGCGGCCCCGACGCCGAAGAGACGGCGCGGGATGGCCGGCAGCGCCTCCCACGTGTTCGTCGCAGGGTCGTACGCGGTCATGTCCGAGATGGTCGGGAACCCGATCGGGAACGACTTGCCGCCCGTGACGACGATCTTGCCGTCCAGCACGAAGATGCCCGTCTCGTGGTGCGAGACCGGATCGGGCAGGGGTTGCACGGTGGTCCATGCGTCCGTCAGCGGGTCGTAGCTCTGCACGAGCGTCTGGTCGACCGGGTTGACGTCGTGGTTGAACTGACCGCCGATCGCGTAGAGCTTGCCTCCGAACGCCGTGCCCGCCAGGTGGCAGCGCGGCTGCGGCAACGGCGCCAGCGTCGACCATCCGCCGCCGGGGTTGTCGAGGTCGAGCACGAGGTGATCGCTCGACATCGTGTTGCGATCCGCCTCGACGCCGCCGTAGTAGTGCAGGTTGCGTCCGAACCGCGCCGCCACTCCACCCGCGACGAGCTTGGGCAGCGAGGGACCGGCGCCCCATTGGTCGAGGTCGACGTCGTAGAGCCACACGCGGTCGGTCGCCGTGCCAGGGTCGTCGCCGTTGAACCCGCCGACGACCCAGACCGTGCGGTCGTCCAGCGCCGCGCCGATGTGGGTGACCGCGACGGGCATCGGCGCCTTCGCCGACCAGCTGTCCGCCACCGGGTCGTAGGCGTTGACGCTCGTCGTCGCCTGGATCGCGGTATTGCGGAACCCGCCGAACATGTACATCTGCCCGTCGATGACGACGGGCGGACCCTCGTAGCGCGGTTGTGGGCTCGGGGTGAGCGTCTCCCAAACGCAAGCTGTGCGCTGCGCAGCGCACGGAGCGGCGATGACCAAGAAAGACAACAGCGATGCGGGCGCAGCAACGCGCAGGGCGATCGTTCGATTCACGGCGCTTGATTCCGAGAGTGCAAGGAAGCGGTCGGGAAGGTGGGGCAGCATCATAGCGCGCGCCGCGCGCGGCGAGCGTTCGGAGGCCCTGGCCACAATGCGTAGTCGCCGCGACCCGTATTCCCAGATTGGGATTCCGCGAGATGCCGAATCGGACCGGCGGCCGGGATCTACTGGAAGAGGATCGTCAAGCCGTCGGTGAAGTTCGACGTCGACGTCGGGTTGTTGTCGCGGTACCAGGCTTGGAAGTGCCAGGTCTCCCCGGGCAGGATCGGAACGCTCGGGCTGAGCGGAATGTCCATCGTGTCGACGTCGAGCGAGAACGTCCCGTTCGCTCCGGAGTTGCGGATCTGCGACGGAGCCGCGTACCTGCCGACGTTGCCGAGCAAGCAGATGTTGCCCTGGCTTCCGCCCGGGCCCTGCAGGAAGCCCATCGTCCGACCGGTGAAGAAGTAGCCGAACTGATTGCTCGGCAGCTCACGGGCGGCGAGCAGAAGGCGGTTGCCGCCCGCTTGGTTGCTGCCGTTGGCGCGAATCTCGGCGGGCAGTCCGGACGAGTTCGGGACCGCGGGACCGCAGTAGTTCGTGCCGATCTCCTGGCACGTGTCGAGCTCGACGAAATGCGCGGCACCGAGGGCAGGCGGAATCACCGTCGCCGGCCCGCCGACGACGAGTATCTCGTTCTCGAGCGCAACGGCGCGCCCGAACGCGCCCGTCTGCATCGGCTGAACGTTGGCGACCCGGTCGCTGCGGCGCCAGACCCCACCGCTGTCGAGCCGGAACGCGTACACTCCCGAACGCGCGCCGGGCGTCGAAGGTGAGGCGCCGACGACCGACGTATCGACGTCGATCGCGACCGACATTCCCAGGCGGTCGCCGACCTGCGCGTCGAACGCGACGAACTTGGACGCGAGGAACCAGGAGTCGGTCGAGTCGATGTGCCGGAACACGTACGCCGAACCCGACGCTTCGCCTGCGTCGTCGTCGAACGGAGCCCCGACGACGACCTGAGCATCGGAGACCGAGACCGAGAAACCGAACCCGTCGCCGCCCGCGAGGTCGAACGGGGCGAGCCGCGTGTGCTCGACCCACAGCCCATTGGGCAGATCGAACCGGAACACGTACGCCCCGCCCGCTCCCATTCCGTCCTGGTCGAGGTGGGCCCCGATGACGGCCCACTCCTGGTCGATCGATACGTCGTAGCCGAAGAACTCCCACGGAGCGCGGTCGCTGGCGAGGATCTTCTGGCGCTCGGTCCACACGTTCGTCGCCGGGCTGCGCGTCAAGACGTAGACCGAGCCCGCGTTGCCATCGTCACCGATCGCACCGACCAGCGCTGTGTTGCCGACGAGCGCGATCGAGCCGCCGAAGGCGTCGAATGCCTCCCCGTCGGACGCGACGATCTTCTGCGTCTGGTTCCAGACGCCGTTCGTGGAGTCGTAGCGGAAGACGTAGACCGCACCGCACGACAGAGCCGCTCCGCTCGCGCCGGACGCGCCGACCATGATCGTGTTGCCCGCGACGGCGACGCTCGCGCCGAACTCGTCGGAGGCGATGCTGTCCAAGCCGACGAGCTTCTCCTCCTGGGCCCAGGGACCGCCCGAACCCGAGCGACGGAACACGTACGCCGCGCCGGTCAGGTCCTGGTACTGCGCACCGACGATCGCCGCCGTTCCGTCGATGGCGACGTCGCAGCCGAACGCGGAAGCGGCGGCCGCGTCGACTCCGACGCGGAGGTGTTCGACGCACTGCGGGCTCGCCGCAGCGGGGATGGCCATTGCGCCCACGAGAGCGAAGGCCTGAGACCGAGCAAAAAGCATGACGTTCTCCTAGGGGTCGCGGCCCAACCAAGAACGGGGCGGACGACTGGTTCCAGGATACGCCGGCAGCCAGCGCGGGTTTCCATCCGGAAGGGTGCTAGTTCTTCAGCCTAGCTATAGCGTCCTGCAGCTCTTCGCGGTCGGCGTCGAGCGCGAGTGCCATTTCGTACGCCTGAAGCGCTTCCGACGGGCGTCCGAGGGCCTCCAGCGCCTTCCCGAGCTGTTCGTGCGCGCGCGCCAACCGAGGCGACCATTCCCAAAAAGGGTCCGCGGCGACGTATTGCTCGAGTAACCCCAGGGCGCGTTCCAGCTCGTACCCACCCTCGACGCGGATCTTGGCGCGCTGGAAGAGCGCCTGGAAGAACGTCTCGTCGCGCTCGGTTCCCATGGCGGCGACGAACGATGCGTCGGCCTGGTCGCGGCGCTCCGCGCGCTCGAGCAGCGTTCCTTTGACCCAGTGCAGGTCGCGCGACTCGGGGTGCTTCGCGAGCGCTTCGTCGAGGACGCCGAGGCCCTCTTCTTCCTCGCCCGCGAGGACGAGCGCGCGCGCCAGACACTCGGCGCCGAGCAGGGCATCGTCGCCGGCGAACGCGCGCGCGAGCTCGATCGCACGCGCGCGATCTCCGACGGGCTTGGGGGCGAAGGCGAGCATCAGGATCTCTTCCTTGCGCGCCGGGCCGTTCGTCGGATCGAGCTCGATCGCCGCCCGCAGCTCGCTCTTGTACGTGCCGATCGTCATCAGCGCCTGGAACTTGGAGCTCTTCTGCATGCGCTGCGCCAGCGCGCGGGCGAGCACGTGGTGCGCCCGGCCGTTGACCGGCAGGAGCTCGACGCCGCGCTCGGCGTAGCGCACCGCTTCGTCGCTCTCCCCCAGTCGCCGCTGTACGGCGGACAACAGGACCGAGAGCTCACCCTCGCCGGCGTCGCCCGCGTCCATCGCCGCGAGCCACGCGTCCCGCGCCGCTTCGATGCCGGCGCGATCGCCGATCGCGAGCAGGTCGTCGAGGCTGGTCGGAGCGGAGGCTGTCCCCACGCCGTCCGCCACGCCGTCCGCGGGCGTGGGCGTGGGCGTGGGCGTGGGCGCGAGGTCGATCGCCGCCGCTCCGCTGCCGTCGGCGACCGCCCGCGCGACGTCCTCTCCGCTGACGGCGACACCGGGGCCGGTCGCCACGAAGAACCAGGCGCCGCCCGCGACGGCGACGGCGAGCGAGAACAGCAGAAGACGACTGCGCATAGGGGCAGGATACGGAGGCTCCCGGCAACCATGCGCCGGGGACCGTCGATTATCGCTCCGGGGGCTCCCGGTCAGTCCTTGTGCGCGACGACGCGCTCATCGCCCATCTGGAGCGACAGAGCCATCTTCTGCGCGACCTTGCCGAACAACGTCTCGTAGACGCGCAAGACGCCCTTGGTCGACACGCGCCGCGTGAAGTCGACCCAGGTCCAGTAGCGCGGGCCGGACAGGCCCTGGGCGTGGGCGTAGAGCTTCGCCTGCTCCGAGACCATGTGCTCGGAGAACAGCATGTACATGATCAGGTAGACCTTGCTGAACAGGCGGAACTTGATCATCGGCTTGATGATCGGCATCAGCCACTAGTGACGCACGACGATCGGGAAGAGCTTGTGCAGGTTCTCGATCTGCCGCTTGTTCTCGAACTCGATCGAGCTCGTGCGGTTGAACTTGACCGGGAAGTCGTCGTAGGCCGCGACCGCGTAGCCCATCTCCTTGGTCGTGTCCTCGATGTCGAACATCGGGTACGGCTGCATGATCGACACGAGCGGGTGGTCGACCCTGCACTGGATGTTCAGCCGCACCGTGTCGAGCTCGTCCTCGAGCGTCGTGTTCTTGCGGAAGACGGCGTTGCGAATGTAATCGTTCGCCGATTCGAAGGCGATGCGCGCGTACACGCAGCCGGCCTTCTCGAGCTGCTTGATGTGCCGCCCCTTCGTCATGTTCGAGTACAGATGCATCCCGGTCGTCACGGAAAGGGCGACGACGTCCGGGTCGTATTCCTCGATCTTCTCGATCCAGTCCCTGTCCGGCAGGAACAGGCGCCTTGGCGTCGTGGCCCGCGTCCTTGATGGCGCGCGAGAGCCACATGATGCCCAGCATTTCCTGCGGCAAGTCGTCGTTGACGATCCGGACCTTCAGCGGTCTCCGGGTGCGGTTCAGGGTGCTCAGGGCCGTCTCTGTGCCCGGGATGACCGACGACTGGCCGTCTCTCGCCGGGACAAGGCGGTTCGGGAAAACATATCGGTAGCGGCCCCCCCTGAGGCTGAAACGGGGACTGCAACCCAGTCTCAAGACCCGTTTCGAGGCGTGCTCAGACCGGGGCGAGCCTCGACTCGATCCCGGCCGCCTGCAGGAGCACGGCCTCGACCTGTGTGAACGTCAGCTCGCGGTCGAATCGCCCGGCACGCGCGATGCCCTCATTCACGAACCGTTCACCTAGCTCCGGTTCTTCCAAGAGCGTCCGAATCGCCTCGCGCAGCGCCGCCCGATCCTGCGGGTCGACGAGAAGTCCGTTCACCCCGTGCTCGACGACCTCGGGATTGCCGCAGACTCCGCTGGCGATGGTCGGCGTTCCGAGAACTTGAACCTCGAGCAGCGTGTGCGACAACCCTTCGTACTCGGAGTTGAGGACGAAGACGTCCGCCGCGCGGATGTAGAGCGGAATCTCGGCATGGGGCACGTTGCCGAGAAACGTCACGCGATCGGACATTCCGAGCTTCGCGGCGAAGGCACGCCACGGCTCGAGCATGTCGCCATCGCCCGCGACGACCAGATGCACGTCGGGCGCCAATCCTTGTAGCGCCTCGAGAATGCGGTCGACGCGCTTCCACACCATCAACCGGCAGATCGTCAGGACGTACTGCTTCTCGCCGTCGAGCCCGAGCCGCGCACGCGCCTCCGCCTTTGTCGCCGTGAGCTCCGAAGCGCGCGGTCCGTGGTACGCGTTGAGGATGCGCTGCGTCTTCCCGGCCGGAACGCCGTGGTGCTGGATCAGGATCTGACGCAGGAATTCGGAGCAGCAGACGATGTGACGACACCACTTCCACCAGCGCCGCTGGAGGAAGCGCGTCAGCCTGACCTTGAGCCCGTAACTTTCCGTCTGGAAGGTCACGATGTCCACGCTCTCGGGACACCAGCCCTTTCGGTGCGCGATCTCCCACGAACCATCGACCATGATGCGAATGACGGTCGGAACGCGGCGCAGGCGCGCGGCGAGGACGTGCAAGAGCGCAAGGTGCTCGTTGACGTACACGACGTCGCACCCCTTCGCCTCCCGCAGGACTGCCCAGAATGCCTTCAGGTAGCGGACCGGGAGGGGGCCGCGAGGAATGGCGATCACCGGGTAGGGGTACCCCTGGGGCTCCTCGGAGCAGAACGCCACCACCTTCACCTCGTGCCCCCGATCCCGCATGAAGCGGGCAAAACTCGGCACATACACGGCGGGTCCGCCCAGATCGGGCGGGAATACAGGGGAGGTCAGCAGCACGCGCATGGGGCGCAGAATCTACTCCCTCGGGCCGGTATGAGAATCTCTGTTGCCGAAAGCCGGCCGGATTTGACAGTCTTTCGGGCCAGACCCGCTCGCCGGCGTATCGGCGATCGTTTCGTGATCCCGAAAGGAGCCCCATGGCCAAACGTACACTTAGCACACTTTTGATCGCAGGTAGCCTGCTGGCTCTGTCGAGCTGCAACTCCGGCCCGCACAAGCTGCGCCGCAGTTGGGAAGACTGGACCAACCAGAAGTACACGCAAGACTCCTGGATTCACGGTGCACTTCTGCAGGACGTCCTGCCGGTGTACCCGATCGTCGGCTTCGTGCTCTCGATCGGCGACATCCTGTTCGTCAACACATACTACTTCTGGTCCGACGACGCCTGGGATCGCAAAGGCACCGGCTTCGACCACAAGGCGCTCGAAGGCGCGGAGAAGTCGGTCGGATCGTTCATCGACGACATGTAGACAGCTCCCGATGGCGCGACAGAGCGCCAGAGGATTAGGGCAGGGGCCGCGTTCCTTTCGGAGCGCGGCCCCTGATTCGTTGGCTCGCGGCATCAGCGAACGCGCGCGGACCCTACGGCAAGACCGGAACCTTGTCCCCGTGACTGTGCCTCTCCTCCTCGATCGCCTGCAACCGCTCCACGGTGATGTCCCCAGTCGGATACTCCCCCGTGAAACACGCATTGCAGAACTGCTTCAGCTCCGGATTGCCCGCCCGCGCAGCCTCGTTCATCCGGTCGCGCTCGAGGTACACGAGGTGATCGACCCCGAGGAACTCCGCGATTCCGTCCACCGTCCGGCCGTCGGCGATGAACTCGCGCTTCGAAGCCATGTCGATGCCGTAGGGGCACGGAGCGACCAGGGGCGGGCTCGTCACTCCGAAGTAGACCTTCTTGGCTCCCGCGTCGCGGGCCATGCGAACGATGCGGCGGGAGGTGTTGCCGCGAACGATTGAATCGTCGACGAGCATCACGTTCTTGCCCTCGAACTCGAGCGGGATCGGGTTCAGCTTGCGCCGAATCGAGCTGCTGCGGCTCGCTTGGTTGGGCATGATGAACGTGCGCCCGATGTAGCGGTTCTTCACCAGGCCCTCGCGGTACGGCATGCCGAGCTCCTGGGCGACCGCCATCGCTGCGTCGCGTGAGGAATCGGGGATCGGGATCACGACGTCGGCCACGGGCGCGTCCGCGTCGCGCCATTGCTTGCCGAGGGCCTCGCCGAAGCGCTTGCGAGTCTTGTAGACCGAAACGTCGTCGAGGAACGAGTCGGGGCGCGCGAAGTAGACGTACTCGAAGATGCAAGGGCGGTGCAGCTCACGGCCGACCTCGCGACGCGTGACGTTGCGGTCCTTGTCGACGAAGACCGCCTCCCCGGCACCGATGTCGACCGTGCGCTTGTAGCCGTTGACGTCGAGCACAACGCTCTCGGAGGCGCACGCGAACCAACGGCCCTCGCCCGTCGTCTTCTCGCCGAAGCAGATCGGCTTGATGCCGTACGGGTCGCGAAACGCGACCATGCCGAGGTCCGCGATCGTCGCGCAGACCGAGTAGGCGCCCTTGACCTCCTGGTACACGCGCTTCACCGCGGCAAAGATGTCGTCCGCCGCGAGCTTGCCCGCTTCGGCGAGGCGCTGGGCCAGGGTCTCCTGAAACACGTAGAGGAGCAGCTCGAGGTCGCAGCTCGAGTTGAGCCGCGTCCCCGAGGCGGTGAAGCGCGAGCGGCACAGCTCCTGGAAGTTCGTGACGTTTCCGTTGTGCACCATCGCCGTCCCGACGGGGAACGTGTGGTGGAACGGCTGCGCGTCCTCATCGTGGCCGCTGCCGACCGTCGGGTAGCGCACGTGACCGACCCCGAGGTTGCCGCGCAGGCGCGCCATGTTCTCGTCGTTGAACACCTCGACGACGAGCCCGAAGCCCTTCTTCACGTTGAACTTGTCCGTGAAGGTGATGATCCCCGCGGCGTCCTGGCCCCGGTGTTGCACCGCCAGGAGGCCTTCGTAGATCTCGCCGGCGACGTCGGTTCCGTCGGGGCCGTAGATGCCAATGAATCCGCACATGGGGGTCGCGCCGATGGGCCATACGGCCCTGTTGTGCCCGGAGCCGTCGTGTCCGGACGGGGCTGGGGGGTGCACAAGATAGGCCGCTCCCCGAGCCCGGACAAGCGACGGGTCAGTCCTCTCCAGCGTATCCGATCGCCTGCAGGTCCTCGACCTCCCGCGCGCCCAGCGCGCGCTGGTCCCCTTCGGTCCACAGGCGATCGGCAAACAGCCGCTCGCCGAGCTCTCGAGGGGCCTCTGACGGCACTCCGCTGCGCGGCGCGAGCTCGTGCGGATCCGCATCGAGGTCGAAAGCCGAGGTGAGCTCGACGAACCCCGCGCCGGGAACGAGCCCCAGGAGGTCCGCGCGCCGCAGCCGGCGGCGTGCGCGCGGCGCCTCGATCTCAGTGCGTGCGTCGCAGGCAAGGCCCAATCCGTCGATGTGGACGATCTGCGCATCGAGGGCGTCGAGCCTGCCCCGCACCTCGCGCTCGAGCTCGGCGTCGGGCGCGTACATCTTGAGCTTGGAGGCGATCAGCCGACCGTCCTCGACGCGCCCCACGGCCTTGACGAGCGCGCCCTCCCGCGGCCCGTCCGCACTGGCGCCGTCGCCGTAGTAGCGGACACCCGGGCCCAGCACGACCGGCACGCCATGGACCCGCAGGGCGCCATCCTTCAGCTCGGCCGGCCCCTTCAGCTCCGTGGGGTCCCCCGGCGGCTTGGAGCTAGGGCGCAGCACCGCGACGCTGACGCCGCCGGACGCGTCACGCTCGAGCTTCGCTTCGACCCGCACACCCGGGTCGAGCTTCGTTCGCTTGGTACCGGTCGCGTCGGAATCGGGTCGCACGACGCGCACGAGCTTGTCCTGACCTCGGCGCAGGGACTGACTGTACGAGCCGGGCTCGAGGTGCTCTGCGAACGCAGCCTGAACCGCGTGCGGATCGGCGAGCCGATCGACCCCCGGCACCGCGCCGACATCCGACACGCCCGCCGCGTGCAGCAGCGTCGGGAAGAGGTCGACGAGGCTGCACGGCGTCTCGACGCGGCCGGCGCCGCGGCCAGGGACGTGCAGGATCCACGGGACGCTCAGCAGGTTCTCGTACAGCCCGTGGCCGTGACCGATACGTCCGTGCTCGAGGAACTCCTCGCCGTGGTCGGACACCACGCACACGATCGTGTCTTCCGCGAGCCCGGACCTCTCGAGGTGGTCCATCAACCGGCCGAGCTCGTCGTCGATGTAGCGGATCGCGCCGTCGTACAGCGCGAGCAAGACCTCGAGGTCCGCGTCGCTGAGCTGCTCACGCCCGTGGTTCACCGCGTCCCGCAGCTCGCGCCAGTCCTTGCCCCGAAAACGCTCGACGTCCGCCCCGTCCGTGAAGAGCGTGGCGTACTCGTCCGGGACCGGATACGGCCAGTGTGCGTCGAGGAAGTGCAGGTATAGGAAGAACGGCTCGTCCCCCGCGCGCTCGTCGAGCCAGTCGCGTGCCCTCCAACGGATCTCGCGCGCATCCCCGGCACCGTCCGCGTAGACATCGAAGCCCTGCTCGAAGCCCAATCCGCGGCGCAGCTGCGCATTCATGACGAACGCCGCGGTCTCGTAGCCAGTGGCGGCAAAAGCCTCGGCGAGCGTGCGCGCCCCCTTCGGCACGACATCGCTGTGCATGCCGTCCGCATCCTTGGAACTGCCTTGGTAGACCCCGTGCTGAGCGGGGTACAAGCCCGTCAGAATCGTCGGAACGGACGGCTTGGTCCAACCGGCGGTCGCCGACGTATCGGCGAAGACGTACCCGCGCTCCGCGAGACGATCGAGCGTCGGCGTCGTCTCGCGCCGCTCGTAGCCGTAGCAACCCAGATGGTCGGCTCGCACCGTGTCCATGCAGATCAGAAGGACGTTCGGCGGTGGCGCGTCGGTGCGCCCGCAAGCGGACGCTGTGGCGCATGCCAGGGCCAGGAGCATTTGCGTGCGCGCAGCGTGAATCTTCATCGATCTCCTCAGAACTTGAAACGCACTTGGAACTTGCCGACGTACGCCATGTCCGCGTCGTCGGGAAACGCGTCGCCGGGATCGAAGGCGCCGAGCACGACCTCGAAGTCCCAGCTCTCGAAGGAGCGGTCGCCGTAGATGAGGTCGAACCCCCAGCCGAGGTCACGGTGGACGCCGTCCGGATTGCGCTCGAGGTCGGTGTCGAGCAGGAACGGCGCTGGCTCGTCCTGCCGATAGCGGTGCGCGACGAGGTCGAGCGACCGCCGGCGACCGATCCGTGTGCCGATACCGAACGTCAGGATCTCCAGGTTCGACAGCTCCGGATCGACGAGCTCGCCGTAATAGCGGAACGAGGTGACTCCACCGAACTTGCCGTTGTTGTCCTGTAGCCCGGTCTGACGGAATGCGCCGTCATCGTCGTCGTTCGGGTCGTCGTCCCCTGTTCCGCGCGCGTAACCGAAGCTCAAGTACACCGGGTCGATCGCTTCCGGACGCCAAACGGCGCCGGCGTCGACCCCGTACGAGTCGAGATCGATGTCGCCGGTGTAGCCGCGCAGGACGCTGTACTCGAGCCACACATCGCTGTGCGGAAGCCATTCGCCCAGGGCGCGCAGGCCAAAGTGGATCGGGTAGTCGCGGTCATCGCGATCGTCGCGCCGGTCGACGACGTAGGCCGCGAGCGAGCGGTCCTCGTCGCCATGGGAGAAGTACGCCATGAAGTTGTCGGTCGCCTCGTCCCGCGGGCTGCCGTCCGACAGCGTCGTGCTCGCGGAGAGCTCGAACCGCATGTTGGAGCCGGCAAAAATGGCGCGCACCGCATCGAGGTTTTGGTCGTACAGCCACTCGCGGTCGTCATCGAAATCCTGCCGGCCGACCTGCAGGTCGAACCCCGGCGTGAGATCGGACAGGTACGCGTACGCCTCGCTCAGGCGCGTCTTGTCGTCGCGCGAGTCGCCGTCCTCGTCGTCGTCCCGGAACAAGACCCGGTGCCGCACGCGACCGATCGCGTGGAACCGGCCGGAGGGGCGCCAGGCGATGCGCGCCTGGGCAGAGAATGCATCGTCGACGCGGTCCTCGTCGTCGTTCTCATCCAAATCGAGCTCGCGCTCGTCGACGCGTTTCCACTCGAGCTGCCCACCGATCGACACCGTGTCGCTGATGCGGATCGTCTCTAGCACCTCGTCGTCGTCGTCGCCCACGTCGCGCGACTCGGCGCGCACGTTCAACCACGGCGGCTCCGCGGTGCGTGCGAACGACGCCACCTCACGATCGTGCAGGAGCTCGGCGGGCAGGACGACGTCCCAGCGCATCAGCCGGACGCGCGTCGTGCCTTCGGCGGTCTCGAGCGCGTCGACCCGACCGATGAGCCGATCACGACCGGCCCCGCGCGGCGCGATCTCGCGCGCCGAGAACTTGGTCGGTCCGCGGTAATGGCCCTCCACCTCCACCCGAGCTCCCTCGAGGCGCGTCCGATGGAGCTGCTCGAAGAGCGTCCGCTCGCCGATCGACAACCGCATCCCCAGCAGCGACGCGTCATCGCCACTGGCCGCCACGCTCGTAACGGTGCCGATCAACACCTCGTTGTCGCGCGGATCGATCAGCTCGGCCTTCGACGCGACGAATGTCCCGGTCGCATCGAGGCGGCC
This sequence comes from bacterium, assembly GCA_024226735.1. Classification (GTDB taxonomy): domain Bacteria; phylum Planctomycetota; class UBA1135; order UBA1135; genus JAAELL01. Next base: position 18,780 of record JAAELL010000122.1, read on the forward strand.
CCGAACCGCGAGCCAGTGGCCGGTGCGCAACTGCGTCGCGGGCGAGGTTTGCCCGCGGGCTTCGGTGGCGACGAGCATGAGGAGCGCGGCGCTGAACAGTAGGTGCCGGATCATCTGGCGAGCTACGGCGTCGGGTCGAACGCAACCTGTCGCGCGCATCTCCGTGACATCGAGATCAACGTGGGCGACAGCGGGCGCCAGCGCGGGCGCAAGTCGTAGACGAGTGCCAGTCGCAAGAAGGTCGACGCCTGGTACCAGCTCAAGCGACCGTAGAAACCGCTTCCCGTGGATGCGTAGCCCTCCAGGAGCGCACTCGCGCACTCCTCGGCCCTGGCCTGGCTCGCGCCGCACCAGCCCTGAAGCGCGCGCAGCTGGAGGTGGGCGGTGAGGTTGCCCAGGTCGAGCGCCGGGTCGCCCGCCGCCGCGATATCGAAGTCGAGAATGTACACGCGGCCGTCTTCGGTGAGGAGCTGGCCGTCGTGCAGGTCGCGGTGCAGGAACACGGGCGGCTGTGAGCCGGGCCTCTGCCCAACGACCGCCGTGCGCCGTAGGTCCTCGAGGGCGCGGTCGACGCCGTCTGGGACCGGCCGCACGGACTCGAACCGCTGTGCCGCGCGGACGAGCAGCGCGAGCTCCTCGTCGACGCCGTGCTCGCCGAGCCCATCGAGCGGAGCGCGCTGGACCCTGCGCAGCCCGCGACCGATCGACTCGAAGATCTGCGCCGACGCGGAGGTGACGGCGACCGCATCGCCGAACACTTCGCGCGCGACCCACGAGGCGCTCTGCGTGTCCGACGACTCGATGACCGGTGTCCCGACACCATTGTCGAGGTGCAGTTCCGCTCGCCGCTGACGCGCGCACGCTGCATGCATGCGGCCAGACCTGTAGCCCTTGCGGATTCCCTCGCAGGAGCGCAGGACCATGCGCCGCCCCGGTCGCCAGGCGAGGACCTCGGTCTCGGCATCGATGCGCGATGCGACGGGCAATCGGTCGTCCTCTGCGGGCGCGAGCTCGACGAGGCGCTCGTCCTTCCACCGAAACCAGCGCTGCACACGTTCGACATCCGTCGTCAGGACGATGCCGTCGCGCTCCCGGACGTCGACACGAACGATGTGCTGCTCGCTCGTTCCCGGACCCAGTGCGTCATCGAGGGCACGCTCGGCCGCAGCGAGCGGCTTCAACACGACACACCTCCCGCACGCGCGGCCGCTGTCGCGAGCTCCACGCCCAGGCGTGCCTTCTCGAGACCGTCGCGCTCGAGACGGCGCAGGGCTCCCGCCGCGCGGCGCGCGAGCTCGACCGCCGTCCACTCGAGCAGACGCGCTTCGCGCACGCTCCCCCCCGCGCCACGGTACCCATCGATCAATGCGCGACACGCCTCCAGGGCATCGACTCGCGTCTGGACCGGGCCGGATCGCGCCGACCGCAGCATCAGCTCGTCCGCCATCCAGCTCGCGAGATCCTCTTCGGGCTCCCCGGGCCGGACCGCGTCGAGATCCAGAACGCCGAGCTCGCGTCCGGGGCCTTCGACGAGCTGGTCGGGGTGGAAGTCGCCGTGAATCCAAACCGTCGGCGCGACGACGATCCGGGGCCCGATCGACTCGATCCCTGCCGCGAGCTCGGGTTCGAGCTCCAGGAGCTCGCGCGCGGAGCGCAAGGGTTCGATCGAGCGCGATCGGCTCCCGGGACACGGGCGATGCCACGCGGCGAGCGTCGCTCCCGCACGTTCGGCCGACGAGAAGTCATCGGGTGCCAGCGGCTCTCCCGCGAGCCACGTCTCGAGGAGGACGCCGGACTCCGGATCGTGGTGGACCAGCGTCGGACCCGCGACGTCGCCCACGCGCGCGTACATGCGACGTCGTCCGGCAACGTGCAGCGCCTCGTATGCCGGCAACACGCGGGCGGCAAGCGTGAACTGGCTCTTGGCCTCGCCGCGGCGCAGACCCAAGTCCAGCTCGAAGACAGCCCGGCGTTCGGGCTTGTAGCGCAGGAGCCGAACGTTCGACTTGCGCCGCCGAACGCGCCATGAGCCGACGCTCCCGCTCGCGTGCACCATCCGCGCGATGCGGCGCTTGTCGACGATGCGTTCGAGCCCTTGCAGTATGCGGTCGGCCGGAAAGCACCACAGAACCGCACCCGCATCCCGCACGTGGGCGAAGGGCGCGAGGCGTGTGCCCGCGCCGGTCTTGCGCCGTCGCACGTGGAACACCGACGCGATGTTTTCAGCCTTGCCCAGCGCGTACTGCTTGCACGTCACGATCTCGCTCGCCCCGTCGTCGAACGCGACCGACCATGAAGTCGTGATCGAATTGAACGGCTTCCACCGCGCGTACTCGAGGCGTGCCGACCGCGCGACTGGCTCCGCGCGAGCGCTCAGGTGCTCCTCGATCCACTCCAGGATCGACTCGGAGGTCGGCGGAGAGAGCCCGGTGTCGCTGAGCCGTGAGGCCAGCTCCAGATCTCGCTCGTACGCACGCAGACCGGTCATCCGCCCACCGCCAGCGGCTTGCCGCACAATGCCGCGTACGCGTCGCAGCTCTGCAGCAGCTCCGCATGCAGGCCCGAGCGCACGCCGCCCCGCGCGGGCAGGAATGCGATCCGGTCGAACAGCTCCAGCCGGCGCGTCTCGTGCGTGATGACGATGACAAGCTGCTCCGCGGCGCGGCTCTGCAACGCGTCCATCACGCGTTCCGCGGCACGCCGGTCGAGGCCCCCGAACGGCTCGTCGACGATCAGGATCGGCGCGTCGCGCAAGAGCGTCCGGGCGAGGCTGACGCGCCGCGCCTGACCTCCCGACAGCCCGACGCCACCTGCGCCGAGGATCGTGTCGAGACCGTCGGGCAAGTCGAAGACGAACTCGTCGGCACCGGCGTCGACCAGCGCAGCAGCAAGGTCGTCGTCGGAAGCGTGGGGCCGGGCGAGAAGCAGGTTCTCGCGCAGCGTCTCGCCGAAGAGCACTACGTTCTGCATCGACAGCCCGAAACGTGCGCGCAAGGAGTCGAGGTCGAGCTCGCGCAGATCGCGGCCATCGAGCAACACCCGTCCCGCGTCCGGATCGAGCAGCCGCACGGCGAGCGAAGTCAGCGTCGACTTGCCGACGCCGTTCTTGCCGAGCAGTGCCGTCACGGCGCCGCGCTCGAACTCCACGTTCACGTCGGTCAAGACGGGCTGTTCGGGCTCGTAGGCGAAGTGCACGTGATCGAAAACGAGCGAGCGGGGGCGCTCGGGCGCGGGCTGCAGGCCGTCGGCCGAGCACACTTCGGGCGCCTCGTCCAAGACCTCGAGGATGCGCTCGCCACACGCGGTTCCGCGCGCGATCTTCGCCATCTGCTTCGACGCGGAGCGCACGGGCTTCATCAATCCGCGCACGTAGGACAGAAACACGAGCAGCTCACCCGGCGTCAGCACGCCGTCGACGACGCGCATGCCGCCCGCGGCCAGCGTCGTCGCGAGAGCGACCGCGACGAAACCCTCGACCGACGCGCTCATGCGCGCGGCAACGCGCGCCGTCTTGAGGCCAGCGCGCGCACTGCGGCGGTTGTTGCGCGCGAAGCGGCGCACGGTGTGAGAAGTGCCTCCCAGCGACTGCACGAGCGTGTTTCCTGCGATCGCCTCATGCAGGAAGTCCGCGAGCTCACCCTCTTTGCGTCGCTGCTTGCGGACCGCTATCGTCAAGCGGACCGACAGGATGCGCACGACGAGCAGGGCCAGTGGAACGAGGCCGAGCAGGATCGCCGTCAGCTGGATGTCGACGAGCATCATGACGGCGATCGTGCCGACGACCTGGACGACCCGCGTGCCCAGCGCGACGCTCGAGTCGACGACCATCGTGCGGACCATCGGCACGTCGCCCATGAGCCGCATCAAGAGATCGCCCGACTTGTGCCGGGCGTGGAAGCGTGGCGACAGCTCCGAGAGATGCGCAAAGATGCGCAAACGCAGGTTGCGCGTGAACGTGTGCCCGATCGCTGTGATGCGCAGCGTACCGACGTACTCGGTCAGCGCGCGCCCGGCGGTGAACACGAGCGCGGCCCCGGCGCCTGTCCAGATGTAGAAGGCTGGGTCGCGCACCGTCTGCGCGCGTGGATCGAGCGCGTTGTCGAAGATCCACTGGATCGGCCACGGACGCAGGAGCTCGAACGCGACGACCGTCAGCGCCAGAGTGGTCACGAGTGCGAGGCCTCGAAGCTCGCCCGCGAGCTCCGTCGAAAAGCGTTTCGCGGTCGAGAGCCCCTTGGACAGCTCTTGGAGCCGCTTCATCCGACGGCCTCTGACAGCCCGTCGAGGATCCGATCCGCAATTCCGTTCCACGTGTTCCGCAGCGCACGCTCTCGGGCAGCCGTTGCGCAGCGCTCACGCAGCTCGCGATCGACGACGAGCTTGCGCAGCGAAGCGACGAGCGCGCCTCGGTCACCGGGCCGATACACGAGTCCCTCGCGGCCGTTCTCGACCAGAGCCGGTAGATCGCCGAGCATCGGTACGACCGGGACCGCGCGGGACACCATCGCCTCGGCCAGCTTGAGCGGCGAGAAGTAGAACGGCGCATGCGCATCGTGCGTCAGCGCGAGCAGGTCGTAGCGGGCGACGTACCCACCGATTCGCTCGTGCTCGACCCACTCGAAGTGATGCGATCGGCCGAACCCAGCGACGGGCTCCAAGGCGGCGTCGAAGGGGCCACCGCCGACCGTCAAGAGGAATACGTCCAGGCCCTCCAGGACGAGCTCCTCGAAGGCGTCGACGAGCAGTCCGAAGTTGTGCCACGGGCGCAGCCGCCCATGGAAACCGATCGTCACGGCGCTGCGCGGCACGACGCGCGTGACGGCGCTGTCGACTGGCCGGTCGAACCGCGACGGGTCGACTCCGTTCGGAGCGAGCAAGATGCGCTGCGCAGGCGCACCGCGAGCACGGACGTAGTCGGCGACAGCGCTCGAGACGACGACGACGCGCGCCGCGGACCGCAGCAGCTCGCGCTCAGCGCGCGCATCGAGCACGATCGGGTTGTTCGCGCGGTAGCGACGGGCTTCCTCCTCGAGCGGCGCATTGACCTCCAGGACGTGCGGGATCCCGAGCGCGCGCGCAGTCCGTCCGGCAGCAAACGCCCCGAGCGCGTAGCGTTCGTAGATGAGGTCGATTGGCTCGCGCCGATGGAGTTGCTGGAGCGAGGAGTCGATCACCTTGGGATCGGCATCGCTCACCGCGACGACTTGCGCGCCGGCTGCAGCGAACGCGCTCTCCATGGCAGCGACGTGGACCGCTGCACCCTTCTTCGAGCCGGGCCGGATACCGCGGTCCTGATTGACGCAGGCGACCCTCACCTGGCCACCTCCACCGGTCCGCCAACCTCCGCGAACCAACGCCCGAGCACGCGCGCGGCCTCGCGGCCATCGAACGCCTGCTCGGCATGCAGGCGACCGCGTTCGGCGAGCTCGCGCCGGCGCCTCGCGTCCGCGAGCAGGCCGGTCAAGGCTTCGGCGGTCGACTCGACGTCGCGTTCGGGCACGAGCACGCCTGCGTCGCCGTCCGCGAGGATTTCCGGTACCCCGGTCACGGGCGTCGAGATGCACGGTAGACCGACCGCGAGCGCTTCGAGCAAGACGGTCGGCAGAGCGTCGCGGTTGCCATCTTCGCCGATGACGCACGGCAAGCAGAACACCGTTGCCTCGCGCATCAGCGCGCGGACTCCGTCCTGATCGAGCGCGCCCGCGAAGACGACTTGGTCTTCGATTCCGAGCGCATCCGCGGTCGCGACGAGCCACTCGTGCTCGTCTCCCTGCCCGACGATGGTCACCCTCGGACGCACGCCGTCCGTCCCCATGCGGGCCACTGCCTTCAACAGGATGTCGAAGCCCTTCTTCTCGACGAGCCTGCCGACGGCCAGAACGTGGTTCTCCTCGCGGTCCGCCGGCGTGTAGGCGAAGCTCGCCAGGTCGATCCCGTTGTACAGCCTGCGCACACGCCGCGACACGACCGGCGAGAGGCGCTCGCGCAGGTAGCGCACGTTCGCGTCGCAAACGGTGACGGTGAACGCGGACCGTTCGACGACCATGTCGAGCTGGTCGCGATCGACCGTTGAGCGGTAGATGTCCTTGGCGTGTGCGGTGATGCTGTAGGACGGTCCTCCGAGCTCGTGCGCCATCATTGCGACGAGTGCCGCCTCGGTCGCGAAGTGCACGTGAACGTGCTCCACGCCCAGCTCGCGCGTGCGGCGCAAGAGGTAGAGCGCCTCGCCGAAGAGGCTCGAAAGGCGCGGGTGGTCGAAAGGCGCAAGCTCGCGCACGAGCCCGCCGAGCCGCTCGATCAGGTCGGCGGAGCTCTCGCCCTCGACGAACAGCTCGCGCCACGGATCGGGTCGCGACTCACCTCCGATCAGCTCGACGGGCGCACGCACGCCGGCGAGCGCGGGATGCCGGAGCTCGTCATCGGGCTTGCGGCGCGAGAAGACCACGACGTCGGTACCGAGCGCTTCTTGCGCCAGGATCTCCCCCAGGACGAACGTCTCGGAGAGGCGCGGGAACTTCTTGAGCAGATAGGCGACACGGGTCATTGGACGCACGCCTCCTCGCGTACGGGCGTTTCCATGCCGAGAAGCTCGCTCGCGACGCGTGTGATCGCGGCGGTCCCATCGAGCGGCGGCCGCTCGCCGCGCGCCGGTTCGGCCACGAGCGCGCGCTCGACCGAGGCGCGCAGCGTGCCGGGCGTTGGCGAGCGCAGGCATTGGGCCAGTCCCCGGCGCTGCAAGCGCTCGGCACGGATGAGCTGTTCGGCGCGCGGCCAGACGCGCGGCAACAGGACGGAGGGGACGTGGCTGCTCAGGATCTCGGCGGCGGTGTTGTAGCCCGCCATGGACACGACAGCCGATGCCCCCTGCAGGACGCGCGGGAGCTCGGAGTGGAAGGGACGCACGTCGACGTGCTCGATCTGACGTGCACGGCGCTCGATGCGCCGCGCCTCACGGGTCTCGAGCAGCGGTCCCGAGACGAGCGTCGTGTCCCACTCGACCTGGCCGAGCTCGAGCCCGGCGAGGTAGGTCTCGAGGTGCTTGGCGCCATCCTCGCCACCGCCGACGGTGACGACCACTCGCGGGCGCGGCCCGGGCAGTGCCTTCCACGGTCGCGCGATGCGCGGACGAACGACGTAGCCCGTGAACTCGACGCGCTCGGCGACGCCTTCCGGCAACGCGTACTCGACGCGCGGGTCGAATACGGTCGGCCAGCCGTAGATGCAGATGCGGTCGAAGTCCTCGGTGAACGAACGCTGGACCTCCGCGTGTCGCCATTCCGAGGCGACCGAGCTCGGGGCGTCGATGATGTCGCGCAGCCCCAGGATCGTGCGCGTGCCGTTCGGGCGCGCCGCGCGCAGGACCGGCAGGAGCTCGCCCGCAAGGCCCGTCACCTTATGGTCGACGACGAGCAAGTGCGGCCGGTAGGCGCGGTAGAGCTCCAGGAGCAGGCTGCGGCGCATCGCGATCACCGCATCGAGGGCCAGGGGCAAACTGCGCGGGACGTAGCGGCCCGTGCCGTCCTTGGAGACCGACGGCAGCTTGACGACGTCGATCCCGTCAGTTGCAGGAAAGCGCGTCGCGCACGGAGAGCCGGTCGCGATCACAGCACTCGCGCCGGGCAGCGAGTCGACGAGGAAGCGGGCGATCGTCAGCGAGCGCGAGAGGTGCCCGATTCCGAAGGAGTCGTGGCTATAGAGCAGAATCCTCGGCGCAGAGGCCTCGGACGAGCTTGCCGGTGAGCGTCGCATGGCGGGCACGGGTGCAAGGCACGTGCCGCGGCCCGGCGGGCGCCCAGGAGCCTCCAGGGACGGCCAGGGGCGGCTCCGCGAGCACCGGGTGGCGAATCGCCCGTTTACAGAATCTAGAACCGCGTCCAGATCCTGGACGCCCCCTGAGCGCCGAACGCGGCCTGGCCAGGATCGCGGGAGCGGCACCGTTCTTGCCCCGCGGGTTCCTTCCAACCTCAGCTCCTCGGAGGAACCTCCCCATGTCACGACTCTCCCGCGCCCGACTCGCACCCACCGCCGGACTCCTCTTCGCCTCCCTCATCGCGGGTGCCGATGCCGACACCATCTCCGGTCGCGTAGTGGACGCGAACGGGGTCGGCGTCAGCGGCGTCGACCTCGACGTGTTCGAGCAGAACAGCGGCAACGAGGTTCCCGTCACCAACGGCGCCAGCGGCGCGGGTGGCATCTTCAATGCGCTCATCGCCGCGCCCGGCGTCTACCGCGTCGTCTTCAAACCGCCGGCGCCGCCGGTCACGACCCACCTGATCGTTCAGGTCGAAAACGTCGTCGTCGTCGGCATGGCCAACATGGGAGACGTCGCTCTGCCAGCGGGCGTGGCGCTCAGCGGAAGGGCCGTGCGCGCGGGGGGCACGCCGGTCCCGGGCGTCGACCTCGACCTCTACGACGCGAGCGGAACGGAGCTGATGCTGCAGGGCGACCAGACCGACGCGAACGGCAACTTCGTGCTGGCCGCGCCCTTCGGCGCCGTCGAGCTGCAGTTCGATACGAGCACGGTTCCCTCGCCGCTGCTCGCCCCCGAACGGCGCGAGCTCGACTTGAGCGGCAATACGAACATCGGGAACGTGCAGCTCGAGCTCGGCTACGTGCTCTCGGCGACCGTGCGCAGGACCTCCGGGACCCCGGTCTCGAACGCCGACCTCGACGTGGTCGACATCGCAACGGGCGACGAGCGTTTCACGCCGGGTGACAACACCAACGGCAGCGGCTTCGTCGACGTCGTCGTCCCGGCCGGGACATGGGACGTCGAGGTTTGCCCGCCCTTTGCCGATCGGCTACTCGGGCGGGTCCTGCGCGTGACCATCTCGTCGACGACGAACCTGGGCAACGTCACGCTACAGCCGGGCTTCGTGCTCTCGGGACAGGTGCGCGACGGCAACGGCTCGCCGATCGTGAACGTCGACCTCGACGTCATCCGGGCGGGGCTCGAGGTGACGCTGTGTGGCGACAACACCGACGCCGCGGGCAACTACGCGGTCATCGTGCCCAGCGGCAACCTCGACTTGATCTACACGCCTCCCTACGAGCTTCCGTTCGGATCGCTGACGATCCCCGACCGGCCCGTCGGCGGGGACGCCTCCGAGAGCGTCGTTCTGCCCGATTGCCCATGCGCGGCGCCGATGGGCGTCGCGACCCCGGGTACGGGCGGGATCGCGCCCGTGCTCACCGCCAACGGCGGCTGCATGCGAATCGGCAACCCGGATTGGGCCGTCACGCTGTCGCAGGGGCGCGGCGGTGCGGCCGGCGCGCTCTTCTTCAACCTGGGTCAGCTCAACGCGCCGCGCGGCCTCGCGGGCCAGACGGGAGCTCAGCTCATCGCGCCCCTCGCCACGGTCCCCTTCACGCTCAACGGTGCGGCCGGCGCCGCGGGCGCCGGTTCGTACTCGCGCGGCTTCCCGCTCCCCGCCGACCCGCAGCTCGCCGGGCTGTCGCTCAGCGCGAGCGCGATCGTGTTCGATCCGGCGGCGCCGGCGGGGCGCGCGGTGCCGATCCCGGTCATGGGCGTCCTCTGCCGCTGATGCAATGAGGACGTCGTCCCACAACGCGTGGCTCGCAGCCGGCCTGCTGCTTGCGTTGGCAAGCTGCAGCCGACTGTCGGCGTCGGGTTCCTCGAGCTCGTCCGGGTCCGGTCCGAGCCCGGATCCTCCGCCGCCGGCGAGTGGCGGCGCCGCGCGACACCCGTCCGTCGCACTCGTCTCCTTGACGCCGACTGCGGACGAAGTGCGGCTCGCGTGGCGCTCGGCCGCGGGAGCAGGGAACGTCGGTGTGTTCGTCGGAGAGAACGAGGAGGGGCTCTTCGACGGACCGCCGCGTGATGTCGTCCCCGCGGCGGACGAGGCAGCGTCCGTCGCGGGGTTCGCCACGGGGACCGATGCGTTCGCCGGTCTCGCTCTCGAAGTCGGAGGCGGATTCGAACCGATCGGCGCAGTCTTGCGTTTCCGCGCCGCGGACGCCGTATACGTCGATCCGCACGCACCGGCAGCCGGAGCAGACGGGCTGACGCCGGAGACCGCGTTTCCCGACCTCCTTTCCGGTGCTTTGACCGCGTTCGCGACAGGTCGGAACTTGTGGCTGCTCACGGGCACGCACACCTCGGTGTCGGTGGGCCTCCTGGACGGCGTGCACGTCTACGGCGGGTTTGCGCCCGGGTTCGCGGTCGCCGAACGCGACCCAGGGGCCACGCCGACGGTGCTCGAGGGCCGCGACGGCGACAGCGTGCTCGTGTTGGCCGCCGGACGCTTCGTGATCGACGGGGTGACGATCGACGGCCGCGGCGTCGCTTCGAACGGGGTCGAGGTCGACGAAGCGGACGCGGAGCTGCGCGGCGTCGTCGCGGGCAACTGCACGCGCGGCATCAAGCTGCGCTCCGACGAGACGAGCCTTTTCTACGTGTCGGTGATCGACTCGTCGCTCAGCGCCAACGGACTGCAGGGCCTGTCCCTGGACGGCGCGTTCGACATCGTGGTGGACGGCTCGACGTTCGAGGCGAACGGGGCGGAGGGCCTCGACGCCGACGACTGGATCGCGCCCGCGGGGGAGCGGGTCGCGTTCCGCGCAACCGACTGCGTCTTCGCCGACAACGGCGAAGACGGGCTTTCGATCGACATGGGAGTGCTCGCGCCACCGGGTTCGACCGGTGGCCGCTTCTCCGCGCGCGTCGAGGACTGCGAGTTCCTCGAAAACCGTGAGGCCGGGCTCTCGATCGATCTTGATTTCGAGCTGACGCCCGCGTGGCAGGCAGCCATCGAGGTGCGAGGCTGCTCCAGCTCCCGCAATACCTTGTCGGGAGTCCACCTCGACCTCGATGCGCGGGCGTCAGCACTTCTACACCGCCTCACGGCATCGGCAAACGGCTCGCACGGACTGCTTGTGACGTCGGAGTCGCAACCGGGGATGGTCACCGTTTCGGCCTCGGCGCTCACCGGCAACCAGGGCGCCGGATGCCGCGCCGAAGCGGGCAACTACGCGGTCGTCACGTCGCACTGCGTGCTCGCCGGCAATCGCCTCGGTGGCCTCGCCACCGACGGCGTCCCCGCCCTCGCCGTGTCGAGCGCCGCCTTCTTGCAGCCCGACCCCTGGACGTCAGCCTACGCGCACCATTCGGTCGAGATCGAGCACCCGGTCCCCGCACCATTTCTGGACGCGCCCGAGTCCTTCGCGCACGTCGTCGATGCGGGCGCCGTGAGCCTCGAGCTGAACACGCCCCCTGTGTTCGGCGTGGGAGCGACGGTCGAGGTCGGCGACGACGGCACGTCGCGCTCGGTCACGGGCGTGGCCGGTACGCAGCTCACCGTCACGCCGCATCCGAGTGGCCTGCGGACTCCCGTTTCGCTCGCCGCGTTTGCCCCGGCGTCGGCGGTCGTCGAGGACTACCGGCCGACGCTGGGCTCGGTCCTGATCGACGCCGGCATGCCGTTGGCCTCGGGCGCTCCGACCGACGCGGGGCCGTTCGGCTCGCCGATCGCGGGGGATCCGGGGAGCGAGGACCTCGTCGCACCCGAGCTCTTCTACGTCGCGAGCACCAGTCCCGCCTGGGCCCTGACGATCGGCCCGAACGAGGACCTGATCGTCACCCTGCGCGGCGGTGACGTCGACCCCGCATCCCTGGACTCCGGCCTGCGCCTCTTGCGCGAGTCGGACGGTGTACACGTCCCGTTCAGTGCGTCCGTGGATGGCGATGCTTTGTCGGTCGCGCCGCCAGCGGGCGGCTGGACGGGCGTACACCGACTCGAGCTGCACACCGCGTTGCGCTCGAGGAGCGGAACGGCACTGTCCGTGCCGGTCGCCCTGCGGTTGCGCGAGATGTAGGTACGGTACCTACATCTCGCGCAACCGCCGCAACGGCGAAACTGGCCGGCCTCTATGCCTCGAGCGCGCGGGAGACGATCTCGTACACGTCCTTCGAGAGTCCCTCGCGCGACGCGATGCGGCTGAGCTCGGCGCGCATCTTCTCTTTCCGTGCCTCGTCGAAGCGCTTCCACTGGTTGAACGCCCCGACGACGCGCGAGGCGACCTGCGGGTTCAGCGCGTCGAGCGCGAGCACCTGGTCGGCGACGAAGCGGTAGCCGTCGCCGCTCGCGTCGTGGAAGCCGGGCATGTTCGCCATGCCGAAGGCGCCGACGAGCGCGCGCGCGCGGTTGGGGTTCTCGAGCGAGAAGTCCGTGTGCTGAGCCAGAGCCCTGACGCGGGCGGGCGCGCCAGCCTGGGGCGCGACAGCCTGGATGGTGAACCACTTGTCGATGACGAGCGGGTCGTCCTTCCAGCGCGCATGGAACGCGGCGAGGGCCGCGTCGCGTTCGGCGCCCGGAAGGCGTGACAAGAGCACTAGGGCGGCGGACGAATCGGTCATGTTGTCGGCCGACTCGAATTGGCGCTGGACGAGCGCGGTCGTCTCACTGCTCTCGCAGGCAGCGAGGTAGCTGAGGACGCAGTTCTGCGTTCGGCGGCGCGCGATCGAGGCCGCGTCGCTCGCGTAGGAGCCCGAGCCCGCGTGGGCCGTGTAGACCTGTTCGAGCTCCAGCCGCAGGGCACGGCCGATCGTCGAACGCACGAACTCGCGCGCGGTGTGCAGCGCGTCTGGATCGATTACGGCCATGCGCTGCGAGAGCGTGCTCTCGTCCGGCAGCGTCAGTGCCAGCGAGCGGAACGATCCGTCGAGCGTTCCGTCGAGCAACACGCTCTTGAAGGCATCGATACAGGCCGGGTCGAGCGCGAGCGCTTCGCCGCGCGCCGCCACGTCCGCGATCGCCAGGATCGCGCCGGCGAACAGCTCCTGCCCGGCGTCCCAGCGGTTGAACGAGTCGACGTCGTGCGCCATCAAGAACGCGAGCTCGTCGGCCGAGCGCGTCATCTCGAGCACGACCGGCGCCGAGAAGCCGCGCAGGACCGACGGCACGGGGGCGGCGTCGATGCCGGTGAACACGAACCTCGCCTCGCGGTCCGTCAGCTCGAGCACGCGCTCGAGCGGAGTCTCGGCATCTTCTTGGGCGTCGTCTCCCCCCGAGGCCAGGGCGAGCGGCAGCGGGTTGCCGTCCGGCGCGAGCAACCCCACGCGCACCGGCACGTGCATCGGTTGCCAGTCGCCGTCGTGTCCCGCCGGCGCCTTCTGCAGCATCGTCAACGTGTACGTGCGGGCGTCGCCGTCGTAGCGCCCGCGCACCTCGAGCCGCGGCGTGCCTCCCTGGAGGTACCAGCGCTCGAACTGCGCGAGGTCGCGTCCGTTCGCCTCCGCCATCGCGGCGCGGAAATCATCGCACGTGACGGCCTGCCCGTCGTGGCGCTCGAAGTACAGGTCCATCCCGCGCCGGAAGCCGGCGGGCGAGAGGAGCGTGTTGTACATCCCGATGATCTGCGCGCCCTTCTCGTACACCGTGGCGGTGTAGAAGTTGTTCATCTCGATGTACGACTCGGGCCGAATCGGGTGACTCATCGGCCCGGCATCCTCCGGGAACTGGCGCGAGCGCAGAGCGCGCACGTCCTGGATGCGCTTGACGGCGCGCGACGTCATGTCGGAGCTGAACTCCTGGTCGCGGAAGACGGTCAGGCCTTCCTTCAGCGTCAGCTGGAACCAGTCGCGGCAGGTGACGCGATTGCCCGTCCAGTTGTGGAAGTACTCGTGACCGATCACACCCTCGATGCTCTCGTAGTCGTCGTCGGTGGCGGTCTCGGGACTGGCGAGGACGTACTTGGAGTTGAACACGTTTAACCCCTTGTTCTCCATCGCGCCCATGTTGAAGTCGCTCACCGCGACCACCATGTAGATGTCGAGGTCGTACTCGAGCCCGAAGACGTCCTCGTCCCACTTCATCGCGCGCTTGAGCGACTCGAGCGCATGGCCCGCGAACGCCGTGTTCTGATGCTCGACGTAGACCTCGAGCGTCACCTCGCGCCCCGAACGCGTCGTGAACGAGCCCGGCACGCAAGCCAGATCGCCCGCGACGAGCGCGAACAGGTAGCTGGGCTTCTTGAACGGATCTTCCCAGACGACGCGCCGGCGCCCGTCGGGCAGGTTGCCCGTGTCGATGCGGTTGCCGTTGGACAGCATCACCGGGTAACGCTCGGGATCCGCGATGATCTCGGTCGTGTAGCGCGCCATCACGTCGGGGCGATCGAGGAACCACGTGATGCGCCGGAAGCCCTCGGCCTCGCACTGCGTGCAGAAGTTGCCGCTGGACTTGTACAGCCCCATCAGCTTCGTGTTCTTCTCCGGATGGATGCGCACCTCGCTCTGCAGCGTGAAGCGGTCGGGCACGTCCTGGATGACCAGATCCTCGGCCGTCTGGGTGTAGCGGCTCGGGTTGACTGTGTGGCCGTCGATCGCCAGCGAGAGCAGCTCGAGCTCTTCGCCGACCAGCGCGAGCGGCGCGTCCGGCGTCCGCGCGTCGGCGTTGCGGCGGAAGGCGATCTTCGCGCGCACGAGCGTCTCTTCTTCGCCGAGCTCGAAGCGCAAGTGGACCGAGTCGATCCAGAAGTGGGGAACGCGGTAGTCCTTGCGGTGGATCCGAACGGGCTCGGTGGTGGCGCTGATCGTCATGCCTGGCTGCGCTGAAGTGACCTGGAGAGACCCGAGAATGACCTTGTTCTCAGGCGCTGCGAGCCCAGGAGTGTAGCAAGCGAGTGGGTCGGACTACTCGCGATCGGGAAGGGCGATCTCGAAGGTCTCGCCGTCGGACCCCGCCGTGACGGTCAGAGCCGGATCGTCGGGCCCTAAAACCATGTCGTGATCGAACCCCGATCCCGTTGGGAAGAACCACTCCGCCCGGTACGGACCGGGTGCGGGTGCAACACGCAGTCCTCGAAGTACGTGCTGGGGACGCGCGCACGGGGAGCGTCGCTGCCCTTGTTGTGGTCCAGCACCCAGCCGACCGCGCGCACGATGCTGCGGGTCGGCTCGCCGTTCTCGAGCAAGGTGAGGACGAGGTTGCCGGTGGGCGGCGCGGGCTGCTCGGTGTCGGGCGCGACCGCCGTGTTCTCCGGCGCGCTCTCGGCCGCGGCCTTCGCGGGCGCCCCCGGTTCGGCCGCGCGGGCCAGGGGATCCGCGGCATCTGCTCCGTCGCCACCGAGTCCCCAGACGACGAGACAGACGAGGACCACACACGTCAGAGCTACGAGATTCTTCATGTGGCGTTTTCGCTGTGTACCGGGCCGGGGAAGGGAAGTTGGCTGCGATACACTCTTTGGCCAACGCCGCCAGGCGTTGGGCCAGCAAACAGCCCGGATCCTTCAAATGACCCTGCAACGCGCCCTGCTCCTTTTCGCTCTCCCCGCACTCGCCTCCGCTCAGGACGCGGCCGCGCCGAAGAACCTCGTCATCATGATCGCCGACGGCTTCGGACCGTCGAGCCTGACGATGGCACGCGACGCATCGGAGGAGCCGCTCGCGCTCGATGCACTGCTCGTAGGCAACTGCAGCACGCGCTCGTCGGATTCGCTGGTCACCGACTCGGCGGCGTCGGCGACCGCGTACGCCGCTGGGCTGCGGAGCTACAACGGCGCGATCGCGGTCGACGACGACCGCAGGCCCGTGGGCACGATCCTCGAAGCGGCCGAGCTGCGCGGGATGGCGACGGGCCTCGTCACGACGACGACCCTCGCGCACGCGACACCGGCGTGCTTCTCGGCGCACGTGCCGCAGCGCGCGATGACGCACTTGATCGCCGACCAACAGCTGCGGCAGGGGATCGAGGTGCTGCTCGGCGGTGGAGCGAACGACTTCCTCCCCATGGACGGCGGTGGCAAGCGTGCGGACAAGCGCGACCTCTTCGGCGAGGCAACCGCGGCCGGCTACCACGTGGTCCGCAACCGCGCGGGCTTCGACGCGGCGCACGCGACGCCGCTGCTCGGCATCTTCACGCCCGGTCACCTGTCGTACGAGATCGACCGAGACCCGGCGCGCGAACCCAGCCTCGAAGAGATGTCGATGCGCGCGCTCGAGCTGATCGCGGACGACCCCGAGGGGTTCTTGCTCGTGATCGAGGGCGGTCGCATCGACCACGCGGCGCACCAGAACGACCCGGCGGCGCACCTGCGCGACATCTACGCCTACGACAAGACCGTCGCTTCCGTCGTCGCGTTCGCCCGCGAGCGCGGGGATACGCTCGTCGTCTCCCTCGCCGACCACGCGACCGGCGGGATGACACTCGGGCGCCAGATCGGTGAGCGCGGCGTGTACGAGTGGCGCCCCGACCTCGTCAACGCGGTGCTCGCCTCCGCGTCGCCGCTCGCCCACAAGCTGCTCGGCGCCGAGGACTGGAAGAACGAGCTACAGACATGGGCCGGCATCGACGATCTGACCGAGCCCGAGATCGCTGAGTTCGACGCCGCTTTCGGGCCACCCGAACGCACACGGCACGCGCGACTGGTGCAGGTCGTCAAGGAGACGATCAGCACACGCGCCGTCATCGGCTGGACGACGACGGGTCACAACGCGGTCGACGTGCACGTCTTCGCTTTCGGTCCAGGCCTCGAAGCGTTTCGCGGCCACAACCGCAACGACGAGATCGGCCGGATCCTGGCGCGGTTGATGCGGCTCGAGTACCCGACGCCAACCGTATACGTCCGGCCGGAGGAGGAGGAGCCGGTGAAGCAGAGTGGCCAGCGCTAACGCGACTCGATCCAGTCCGCGATCGCGAGCGCCGCGCGATCGGGATCGGTCGAGTCGATCTTCACCGCGTACTCCTTGCCCGTCTCCGAGTGCCGGTAGAGCGGGTCGTAGTAGCGGTCGAGCAGGAGCTCGACCAGAGCATCGATCTCGCCGGCGTCGAACATCTCGACCAGATGCACGCCCGGCATGCGCACCTCGATCACGCCGAGCTGCTCGCGCAGCTTGGGTAGCGCGCTGGAGTCGCGCAGGTAGTCCTCGCGCAGGACGGCGACGCGGCGCGCGATCGGCGCGGTGATCTCGATGTTCGTCGCCGTCTGCATCGCGCGCCAGACGGCGGCCGGGACGACGGCGTCGCCGACCTTGCGGCTCTCGCCCTCGAACACGACGAGACCGTCGAACCCGGTACGCAGCCGCTCGGCGATGCGCGAGTCGAAGATCTTCTGCGTCGCCGGCTCGAGGCCGACCATTCCCAGGAGCGAGCTGCGGTGACCCGCCTGCAGCTCGAGGTCGAACGTCCAGCGCGGCCGGATGCGCTCGAGCGCGCGCAGGACGAGCGTCTTGCCGACGCCGGTCAGTCCGCGCAGCACGTACGCCGGCGGCGCTTCGAACGTATCGATCGTGCCGAGCACGTGCGCGCGCCACGACTTGTAGCCACCCTCGAGACCGACGGCGCGCTCGAGCCCGAGCCCGCGCAAGAAGGCGATGACGCTCTTCGAGCGCAGGCCGCCGCGCCAGCAGTGCAGGACGACCGGACGCTCGGGAAGTCGCGAGCCCGCCTCGGGCGCGAGCTCGCGTTCGAGCGGCTCGATGCCGTTCGCCGTCATCTCGAGCAACCGCGCGCGCAAGTCGCAGCCCGCGGGCGGCTCCCAGTCCACGTGGTCGGCGATCTCGCGCACGAGCCCCTCGATGCGGTCGGCGATCGCGGCGCGGCCCTCGGCGAAGGCCGCCTGCGGTGAAAACTGCGTGTACAAGAGGCCGACGAGCGAGCGCTCGACGTCACCGAGGAGCGGCACGTTGAGCGCGCCCGGCAAGGCGTCCTGCGCGAACTCCGCGGGGCTGCGCAGGTCGATCACAGCGGCGTCGGGCGCGCGCAGAACGCGGTCGACGTCGACCATCGGGACATGGGCCATCGGGGCCTGTGGGTTCGTGCCGGTAGCCATGGGGCGATCCCGGCAGTATAGCCGCCCGTCAGTCGTCGTTGCGCTGTCCGCGCCTCTCACCGGCTGGCCCGTCGGCTCCCGGTCGCCCGCGGCCGGGCTTGCGCTGTCCGGGCATCGCCAGCCCACGCGCGGCACGCATGAAGCGCGGGAAGGGCAGGTCCTCGAGCTCGCGCAAGCGCTGCTCGGGCACGCGGCGGTCCTCGCGCAGCACCTCGAGCGCGCGCGCCTTGCGGCGCTGCTGCATCTCGACGCGGCGCTCCTCGCGCGAGAGGTTCGCCAGCTCGACGCGGTCCTCGGGGTGCGCCTGCAGCGCGTGGCGCAGCCGCGCTCGAGGCGAGCCGGCGACCACGGCACCCGACGCGCCCGGCGGACTGCCAAAGTCCAGGTGCGAGCGGCGCAGCCGCGTCACGGCGGCGAAGAACTCATCCATGCCGAGTGCCTGGATCCGCTGCCAGCCCTCGGGGCTCACGCCCTTGGGCAAGGGCCGCTTGTCGACGCTCTGGACGATACGCGCGCGCATCATCTCGCGGATCTTCTGCCGGCGCTCCTGCGGCAGCAGCTCGCGCATGCCGGCCACGTCGTTCGGCCGCACGCCGAGCTCGGTCGCCAGGCGACGCAAGAGCCGGTCGCTCTCGACGTCCTGGCGCTTCTTGCGCTCGCGCAGGAAGTGCATGCGGTCGACGGGCGTCGCTTGCTCCAGGCGCTGGCGCTCGGTCGGCGTCAAGCGCTCGATGATGCGTTGCGCGGTGCCCTCGACCTCATCCGCGAGCATCTCGTCGAGCAGCTCGAGGCGCTTGGCGTTCGAGAACTTGTCGAGCCGCGCGCGCGTCTTTCCGTCGAGCGACTTCCACAGACGCCGGCGCATCTCGTTGAGGCGCTTCGACTGCCGCTCGACGCGCGCCCGCTGCTGCGGGTTCATGCGCTTCAGGCGCTCATAGCGCTCGCGCATTTTCTCGCGGGCCTCGGGGTCGAGCGACTCCCAGCGCTCGCGCGCGGCCTTGCGCGAAGCGTCGTCCTGCGCCTGCACCAGGGGCGCGAGCGCGAACAACACGCACAGGAGCGAGAGGATCGTGCGCGCGCCCATCAGCCGTCCTCGGACAGTTCGAGGAGGATCTCGTCCTCGGGGTCGAAGACCGTGACAGCATCGAGAGCGACGGGATCGATCGACTCGATCAGGTCCCAGTTCTCGAGCACCGCAAGCGCGTCGAGCAGGCCCTCGTCCGCCGCGAGGTTCGCGCCCGCGGGCTGCACGACGGCGACCTCGCCCCCGTCGGTGCCGTCGGTGGGGTCGACGGCCCGATGCGTGAAGCGCCACGTGGCGAACGCTCCGCCGGTGACGAGCAGCAGGGCGGCGGCGGCGCGCACGAGCGGCGAACGCACGAGCCGCAAGCGAAGCGGTTTGGGACGCGCCGGCGCGGAAGTCACGCGACGGTCCGCGATCCCGCGCAGCACGCGCTTCTCGAGTCCGATCGGAACCTCGACTGCGTGCGCTTCGTCGAGCAAGCGGTCGAGCCGCGTGTCGTCCGCGCGTGCCGCGAGTCCGGCGAGCACGCGCGTCGCGAGCCCCTCCGGTACCGCGTCCGCGCTGTCGAGATCGAGCAGCTCGTCGAGGCGCGCGGCGCTGGTCGTCGCGCGCAGCCTGCGCACGACGCGCCGCGCCAACCTTTCGGGCAGCTTCGGCTCGGGCAAGGTGGCGAGCAGCTCATCGAGCGCTTCCTCGGCCGCGAGTAGCTCGCGGCACGCCGTGCAGCCGAGCAGGTGTTCGTGCCAGCCGAGCTGGACGAGGTCGGCGCGCCCTTCCAGGGAGCACTCGAGGCTCCGCTCCAGGAGCCCTTGGAATTCGATGCAAGCGACGTTCATAGCTCTTCCGCCAGGAACGGGGCGAGGTTCGCGCGCAGCGTCGTGCGTGCGCGATGGATCAGGGATTTGATCGCCTTCTCGGACGACGAGAGGATCTCGGCGATCTCGACGTAGGGCATCTCGTGGTACTTGGCGAGCACGAGCGCCATGCGCTGGTTGTCGGGGAGCTCCTCGATCGCGGCGCGCACCGCGAGCACGACGTCTGCGCGCTCGAGCCTCTGCGCCGGATCGGGGGCGTCCTCGTCGTGGACGTCGCGCCGCACGTCGTCTTCTCCAGGGGCACTCGCGTCGAGCGAGACGAGCTCCTTCGGCCGCCCGCGCTGGGTCTCGTTGACGGCCAAGTTGTAGACGATGCGGTAGAGCCAGGTGAGGAAGCGTGCGGTCGGCTCGTAGCGGTCGCGCGAGCGAATGACGCGCAGGAACACCTCCTGCACGAGGTCCTCGCGGCTGGTGTGGCGGCCGAGAAAGCGCGTGAGGAGCGCGTAGACCCGCCCCGAGTAGCCCTCGACCAGGCGCTCGAAGGCCGTCTCATCGCCGCTGCGCCAGGCCAGCATCAGGGCGGCACCGCCATCCAGCTCATGGGGCGGCCCGTCGGGCGTCTCGGGCGTGTCTCGTTCCGTGTCGCTCATGTCCGGAGCATGCAACCCTTGAAGCCCGCCCAGGTTCCGCGCTCTACAGCCGCCGAATCGCGGAGGGCGGCCAGACGACCCAGGTCGGCCGCCCCAGGACCTTCTCGACGCTGTACGGGCCACGCTCGCGGCTGTCGAGGCTGCACGGGGAATTGTCGCCGAGGACGAAGATCTCGTCGCCCGAGAGCTCGCACGCCCGCTCGATTCCAAAGTCGCCGTCCGAGCGCCGGGTGTAGTGCAAGTCGCGCCAGATGCGCACGCCGCGCACGCGCAACAGGCAGCCCTCGCCGCCGAACTGGACGCGCGAGGCGAGTGATTTGCCCTCCTCTTGCGTGTCGCGCGCAAGGAACCCGTTCGACGCGTAGCTCGCGAGCATCGGCTGCTCGTCGTTGAACACGAAACGCAGGAAGTTGTCGATGTTCTCGAAGCGCACGCGCGCCCAGGTGCCGAAGGCGTAAGGGAACTCCGTGCGGTCGAACTCCTCGTCGTCGTCGAGCGACGACCCGGTGCGTGAGAGAACGGCCGTCAAGCGCCCGTCGTGGTCGGCGTCGTCGAGATCGATCGCGACCTCGAACGTGTCTCCCTGTTCGACGAGCACGAGCCGCAAGCGGCCGCCGGGCTCGGGCACGAGGAACTCGAGCTGCAGCGCGGCGTCGTTCACCGAGTACATGCCCTCGACGAAGTTCCCCGCGCGGTCGAAGCGACCGTCGAGCAGGTGCGGGTGGTAGCGCATCAGCCCGAGCGCGTTGCCGATCGGCACGTCGCGCGCGTCGAGCTCGAAGTACTCGCCGTGATCGGTCCACGGATCACGCTTGGTCCCGCCGCGCTCGAAGAACTGCTCGATCGGCTGGCGCTCCGCGTCGAAGACGAGAACGGGTTCGGAGCGCTCCTCGATCGGGCGTGGGGCGCCACCGATCAGAACGTCGCCGACGTCGGTGATCTGGACTTTGTCGTGGGGACGGCCGATGAGGCGCTTGACGAACGAGTCCGTGCCGTCGCGCACGACGACGAGCTCGCCGCGGCCGGGGACCGAGCGGTCGTAGCGCAGGAACACCCACTCGTCGGGGAACAGCGAGGGCTCCATGGACGAGGACGACACGCGGTACACGTCGCCGACGAACGTGCGGACGCCAAACACGACCAGGGAGGTCGCGACGAGCGCCCACAGGAACCGTCTCAGTTTCGTGCTGCGAAGGAACGCCATGTCCAAGACCCTCTCGAGGGAGCCATCAGAATCCTACGAGCTGACGGGCCACCAGGATGTAGATCAACGAGCCCGAGATGTCCGAAAGCGTGATCAGCGCCGGGCCGGCAACGATCGCGGGGTCGATCCCGAGCCTACGACAACTTACCGGAACCGCGCAGCCCAAAAAGGCCGCCCACGAGACCGCCACCGCGATCGCGGTGCCGACGGCCACCCCGAACAGGTCGATCCAGGTTCCCGCCTCCATCCACGAGGCGATGAAGATCGTAACGCCACCGCAAATCAGCCCCACCAGCGTGCCTACCGTCAGCTCCGAGAGGAGCACGGCCCCCTCGCGCTCGGGCTCCACCTCGCCCGTCGCGAAGCCGCGCACGAGGATCGTCGACGACTGGATGCCGACGTTGCCCGCGAGGCCGATGATCAGAGGTAGATAACGCAAGATCGAGGCATCGCCTCCGGTCTCGTCGCCCCCCAAGAAGTAGCTCAGGATCTTCGCCGAGACGAGTCCGCCCAGGACCGTTACGGCCATGAGCGGCATGCGTTGGCGCGTGCGCACCAGAACCGGTAGTCGCGTCTGCTGCTTGGCCGTCGTACCGACGAGGCGTTGGATGTCCTCGCGCGCCTCCTCTTCGAGGATCTCCGCCGCATCCTCGGCGGAGATGACGCCGACCAGCGCACCGTCCGGTCCGACGACGCCCAGCGCGGACAGGCTGTACTTCTGGATCTGGTTCGCGGCCTCTTCCTGGTCGGCGTTCGCGTCGATCGTGAACGGCTCGACCATCACGTCTTCGACGAGATCGTGGATCGAGTGCGTCAGGAGCGAGCGGTCGGACAGGAAGCCGACCGGGTTCTGCTCCTCGTCGAGAATGAAGACGCCGAGAATGTCCTCGGCCTCCTCGCCCTCCTTTTTGACTTCCTTGACCGCGTCGCCAACGCGCGTGCCTCTCTGGATGTTGACGAACTCGGTCTTCATCACCCCGCCCGCGGTGTCGGGCGGGTAGGCCGACAGCTCGCGCAGGACGAGCGCGTCCTCGACCGGAATCGAGTCGAGCACGTCCTCCGCGACGCGTTCGTCCGCTTCGGCCAGGAGGTCGACCGCGTCGTCGGAGGGCAGCTCCTCGACGAGCGAGCGCAGGTCGCCCGCCGACATCCGCGCCGCAAGGTCGTTGATCAGACCTTCATCGGCGAACTCGAGAATCTCGGCCTGGAAGCCCGTGTCGAGCTCGACGAAGACGTGCCAGGCGTCCCCATCGTCCAGGTCCTGCAGCCACTCCGCGGCGTCGGCGGGGTGTATCTCTCCCAAGACACCGGCCGCACGGGCGGGCGAGTCGATCCCGGTGTCCCTCAGCGCGCGGAGGGCCTGCATGCGTTCCTCGTCGCTGCCAGGCATCGCGGGAGAGGCTACGGGTTGGGCCGTGAGAAACCCCTCGAAAACGGCTAGGAGTCTGTGCGACGAGTGTCGCATTCCGGGGGTGGCACCTCCGGATTCGCCATCCGTGGCGAAGACTCCTAGAATGAGGCGTTGGCACCACGCCAAGAGCCTCTTTGGAGAGCGAGTATGAGCGACGAGCACAAGGACCTGATCCACGACTGGAACACCCCCAAAAAACCGGTGGGCAAGATCCAGTTCGACGACGAGACGCTGCGCGACGGACTGCAGAGCCCATCGGCGCAGGACCCCGATCTCGACGTCAAGATCCGCCTGATCCAGCTGATGGACGAGCTGGGGATCCAGACCGCGGACATCGGTCTACCAGGCGCGAGTCCGAAAGCGCGCGAGCACATCGCGCAACTCGTGCGCGAGATGGAGACGCTCCAGATCACGCCCAACGTCGCGTGCCGCACGCTGATCTCCGACATCGAGCCCATCGTCGATGTCGTCCAGGAGACGGGGCAGCCCGTCGAGGTCTGCACCTTCATCGGCTCGAGCCCCATCCGCCAGTACGCGGAGGACTGGGAGCTCGACACGATGCTGAAGCTCAGTCGCGACGCGATCGAGTTCTGCACGGCGAACAACCTGCAGTCGATGTTCGTCACCGAGGACACGACGCGCGCTCATCCCGACACCGTGCGCGCCCTGTTCACGGCGGCGATCGAGGCCGGCGCCAGCCGCATCTGCATCTGCGACACCTGCGGCCACGCGACGCCGTCCGGCGCGCGCGCCCTCGTGCGTTTCGTGAAGGAGGAGATCGTCGACAAGCTCGGCGTCGACGTCGGAATCGACTGGCACGGCCACCGCGACCGCGGTCTCGGATTGATCAACGCGCTCACGGCCCTCGAGGCCGGCGCGAGCCGCATCCACGGCACGGCGCTCGGCGTCGGCGAGCGCGCGGGCAACACGGAGATGGACCTGCTCCTGGTCAACCTCAAGCTCGTCGGCTGGATCGACAACGACCTGACCAAGCTCGGCGAGTACTGCCGCCTCGCCGCCGAGGCGATCGGCGTGCCCCTGCCGCACAACTACCCCGTCTTCGGCAGCGACGCGTTCGAGACCGCGACGGGCGTCCACGCCGCCGCGGTGATCAAGGCCTTCAAGAAGGGCCACGACTGGCTCGCCAACCGCGTCTACTCCGGCGTTCCCGCCGATCTCTTCGGCCTCGAGCAGATCATCACCGTCGGGCCGATGAGCGGGAGGTCGAACGTCACCTGGTTCCTGGAGAAGCGCGGCATCGAGCCGACCGAAGACCGCGTCGAGCGCATCCTCGCGAAGGCGAAGATGACGTCGCGCAACCTGACCGACGAAGAGGTCCTGGAAGCGGCCGGGGTGTAGCGCGTAGCCGGGTTCTGTGCGTCAATCACGAGGGGGGCTGGTGCCCAGCCCCCCTCGTGCCGCTGCGCTCGGCCGTAAAACTTGGCTCAAGGACCCCCCTCGTCGAGAAGACCGTGTCATGACTCGATTCGCGCCCCTAGCCCTCTTCACCCTGCTCCTCGCCACAACCGACGCCGCCCGCGCCCAAAGCGCGTGCGGTTCACTGCTCTTCGACGGCACCGACGACATCGCGACGGTGCTCAACTCGAGCGGCGACTTCGACATGGGCTCGGCGCTGACGATCGAGGCCTGGGTGCGCACCGACAACGCTCTGGGCGGAGCGACGTGGGTCGGCGCAACGACGCCGCCGGGGGCGGGCGCGTGGCAGATCGGCGCGGGCGTCACGGCGCCGAGCGACGCTCTGATCGTCGTCGCGACCCCGCAGACCTCCGCCGCCGTCGCGGCCGGCGCCGTGCAGACGGGCACGTGGCAGCACTTCGCGGGGACCTACGACGGTTCGATCATGCGCATCTTCGTGAACGGTGCGCAGGGCGGCGCATTCGGTCACCCCAGCCCCGGCCCCACCCTGACGATCGGCAACCTGATCTTCGGTCGCTTCCCGGTGAGCGGCTCGAGCCTGTTCTTCAACGGCGCGCTCGACGAAGTCCGCGTCTGGAACGTCGTGCGCACGCCGGCGCAGATCCAGCAGAGCTTCATGCAGGAGCTGAACGGCAACGAGGCGGGCCTCGTCGGCTACTACAAGTTCGACGAGCCCGGGGGCAACGTCATCCTCGACAGCTCGACGGCGGGCAACAACGGCTTCCTCGGTGCCGCCGCCGGCCCCGCGCCCGACGACCCGACCCGCATCCCCGACTCCCCGCCGTTCATCGACTGCGCGCTCGGCGCCAGCTACTGCGGCCCCTCCGTGCCCAACTCCTCCGGCTTCGGCGCGACGATCTCCGCCGCCGGCAGCCCGCAGGTCGCCGTCAACAACGTCACCCTCACCGCGGTCGACCTGCCCGTCTCCGAGTTCGGCTACTTCATCACCGGCCAGACCCAGGGCTTCTTCAGTCCGCCGGGCTCCCAGGGCTTCATCTGCCTGACGGGAACGATCGGCCGCTACAACCAGATCGCCAACATCATCCAAGGCCCGGTCGGCACGATCACGATCGACCTGAACGCGATCCCGGTGACTCCGCCGATCGCGGTGACGCCGGGCGAGACGTGGAACTTCCAGTGCTGGTTCCGCGACAACAATCCGAACCTGACGTCGAACTTCACCGACGGGTTGTCGATCGGGTTTCAGTGATCGTCCTACGTGCCGTTCGACCAGCGCTCGAGCTCGTCCATCGACACCTGCAGGTCTTGATGCGACCAGTGCCGTGTCCGCGAACCTTCGCCGGCGCGTCCCGCACCTTGCTCCGGCCCGCTCCCGCTCTGGCGGCTCCGCCGCCGCTCTTGCTCGCTTGGCTCACTCCTGACCTCGGGCAAGACGAAAACCCAGGCGGTCGAAGCGAGACCCGGGCAAGTAGGCGAAGCGAAACGCCGCGCGCAGGCCGCGCGCATCGCCGCCCCACGAGCCGCCGCGGACGACGCGCTGGGACCCCCCCGTCGGGCCCACGGGATCGGGTTGTCCTTCGGGTTCGTAGGAACCGTGCCAGTCCGCGCACCATTCCCAAACATTGCCCAACGTGTCGAACAGCCCCCAATCGTTCGGTCGCTTCAAGCCCACGACGTGCGTACCTCCTCGATCCGCTTCGTATTGCTTCTCCTTCCAGCTGGACACGTCCCAACCGCTCTTGAGCTCGAAGTCCACGCCGCAATTGCCGCCGTACCACGCGATCGGATCCAGCGCTGGAGCGTTGCGTTGTCCACGGATCTCGAGGTCCCCCGCGTAGGTCGCCGTCGTCGTCCCGGCGCGGCATGCGTACTCCCACTCCGCCTCCGTCGGCAACCGCAAGTCGAGCCCGACTCGCATCTCGTTTGCACGCCGCAGGAACCCTTGGACCTCCTCGAACGAGACTTGCTCCACCGGCCGATCGGGCGCGACGAAACGGCTCGGGTTCTTGCCCTCCACAGCCTCCCAGAACACCTGCGTGCACGGGGTATCAGCGAGCCAAAACCCACGCGTCAGCTCGACGGCGTGCTGCCGCTCGTCCTCGAAACGGCCGGCCTCCTCCTCAGGCGACCCCATGGTGAAACGGCCCGGAGCGATCCAACGCATCCGCTGGACGGCGTTCCCGATCGAGATCTCGGTGAACACACCGTAGCGGTCCTCGCCCCAGCCCGAGGCCCACTCGGGCGGCAGGCCAAGAGAGAGTGGGTGGTCGCGGTAGTCGATCATGTCGAAGGGGACCCCCACGAGGTTCCGCGGAGGACTCTGTCCCCCCTACTTCCACGTGGGGATCCACGGTCTGTTCGCTGCCGCCGGTGCGGCAGACGGGAGGCGGATCGGGTCAGGCCGGGACCGTCCGGTCCCGGTGCGAGCTCGGGCAAGACGGAAGCCGATGTTGTCGTTCTGGTTGTCGGGGTGGGTCCTGTTCCGCTGGGCCGCCCGCACGTTGCGAGCGTTGTTGTTCCAGGAGCCACCGCGCAGCACGCGCTTCGAGCCCTCGGGATCCGCAACCCGGCGCCGCGAATCGACGCCGTCAACATGATACCGCTCCACCGCGCCGTAGCTCGTCCCGCCGCCAACCGGCAGCGTCGGCGTGGGCCGTTACCGCGAGCACCGAAGAGAACCCGCGCTGGAGGTCGTCGGAGTCGATCCAGCGCGCGGCGTACGCCGCTTCGAGAATTCGCCGCCCGACCGAGTAGCGACGCTTGCGGCGGGCCGAGAGGCGCAGCGTGTTCGCTTGGATCCGGAAGCCACAGAAAGTAGCGCCGCGCGAGCTTGGCTGGACTTGGGCGCTCGTCTTCAGCTCCAAGCAGAGGTCGGAGGATGCGAAACTCCGCAGCCGAGCGAGGGCCTCTCGCGCTTCTGCTCGCGTGCCGGTCCAGAGGATCACGTCGTCCATGTACCGCACCATCGCCCTTACACCCAAGGACTCCAGCGAGAACCGGTCGAGACGGGCGAGGTAGAAGTTCGCGAAGTGCTGAGAGGTAAGCGCCCCGATCGGCAGTCCCTTGCCGCGCTCCGTTGCATACGCACCAATGATCCGTCGGCACAGCTCGAGCAGGCGCGCGTTCTTGAACCTGCGCGCGAGCATCTCGGCAAGCCGCCGATGATCGACGCTATCGAAGAACCGGCGCACGTCGACTTGCACGTACCAGGGATGACGGCGCAAGTGCGCCCCGACGCGGCGGGCGGCCGCAAGGCTTCCCTTGCCCGGCCGACACGCGTAGGTGTCGAAGACATGCGAACGTTCGAACGTCGGTTCCATGCAAGCGATCAAGGCATGGTGCAGGACGCGTTCGCGGAACACGGGCGCGTGGATGACTCGTCGCTTCGGGTCGTGGATGACGAAGCGCCGCGCGCATCCGACTTCGAGCGCACTGCCCAGGATGTCGCATCTCAAGCTCTCGATGCGGCGCTCGAGGTCGCGCTCGAACTCTTGCACCTCGGGTCGCCGACGCTTGCCGCGCGCCGCACGTTGGAAGGCGGCACACAGGTTGTCGAAGGCGGCAACCTCACACAGACCGATCGCCTGCCGTCTCGGCATGCTCCGTCTCCCGCGCCGCGAGCTCTGATTTGCGACGGGTCATCACTTCGAGGAAGGCGTCCCCGTACTTCGCGACGCGGGCGGCGCCGACACCGTTCAAGGCACCGAGCGCGTCCTTGGTGAGAACCGGCTCGCGCACCATTCTTGCGAGCTGCTCATTGGTGAAGAGAGCATAGGCGGGCACGCCCTCGGATTCAGCCAGCTGTTTGCGCAGGCTGCGTAGCTCCGCGAACACGGCGAACTCGCGCTCACCGAGAACCTCGCGGTAGTCGACCTTGCCCCGACGCACGGTCGGCGCGGAACGCCCTTCGAGGTGCGTGACGCAAACCGCCCAGGTTCCCGACTCGTTGCCCTGAACGAAATGCCGTTCGACTCCGAGCACGCGATGGCTCGACAGGAACACGTTTAGCTCGTCCTGCGCCGCCTCGTCGCCCATCGGGATCGTGAAGAAGTGCATTCGCATGGCCTCATCCTCGCTCGCCGCGACCTCGCCGGCGCGTCCCGCGCCTTGCTCGGCCGCTCACCGTAGGGCGGCTCCGCCGCCGCCTCTTGCTTGCTTGGCTCACTCCTGACCTCGGGCAAGACGGAAGCCGATGAGATCGTTCTGGTAGTCGGGGTGGGTCCTGCCCCGCAGGGCCGCCCGCACGCTGCGAGCGCCGTTGTCCCAGGAGCCACCGCGCAGCACGCGCTCCGAGCCCCCCGTCCGGCCCACGGGATCGGTTTGTCCTTCGGGTTCGTAGAAACCGTACCAGTCCGCGCACCATTCCCAGACATTGCCCAACGTGTCGAACAGGCCCCAATCGTTCGGTCGTTTCAGAGCCACGGCATGCGTCCCTCCTCGCTTCACATCGTATTGCTTCTCGTG
Source organism: bacterium (assembly GCA_024226735.1). Classification (GTDB taxonomy): domain Bacteria; phylum Planctomycetota; class UBA1135; order UBA1135; genus JAAELL01. The sequence continues at coordinate 47,536 of JAAELL010000122.1, forward strand.
CCAACCGGACACGTCGTAGCCGTTCTCGAGCTCGAACCCCACGCCGCAGTTGCCGCCGTACCACCCGATCGAGTCCAGGACGCGCGCCTCGTTGTCCCCCAGGATCTCGAGGTCGCCCGCGTACGTCGCCGTCGTCGTTCCGGATCGGCATGCGTACTCCCACTCCGCCTCCGTCGGCAGCCGCAGCTCGAGCCCGGGCCGCTTCGCGTTCGCGCGCTTCAAAAACTCCTCGACCTCATCGAACGAGACCTGCTCCACCGGACGGTCCGGCGAGACGAAACCGCTCGGGTTGTTTCCGGCCAACGCTTCCCAGAACGCCTGCGTGCACGGTGTATCACCGAGCCAGAACCCAGTCGTGAGCTCGACCGCGTGCTGCACCTCGTCATCCTCGCGACCCGCTTCGCCGGTGGGCGAGCCCATCTGGAATCTGCCAGGCGGAATCCAGCGCATGCGGGCGCGGGCAACCCCCAGGTCGACGTCGGCGTAGAGTCCCCAGCGGTCCCAAGCCGAGTTGTCCGCCCAGTGCGGGACGCGTGGTGCGTCGCTGTCGACGGCGACGCGGAAGGCGTACTTGGGGGTCTCGATGAGCTTGGGATGCGCCTCCATCTCCTCGACGCCGAGATGGCGCAGCCGCAAGTGGGGCAGGGACTTCGACGCCCGACGCCAGAACCGGTCGGAGGCGAGCCCCTCGATCGTCCGCGCCGGCGGCGTCGCGCGCTCGCTGTCCTCGCCCGAGCGTGATCGAGGCGGGACGATGTACGTCTTCGACTCGCGGGGCGAAATCGGGGTGGACCCCCTGCCGAGGGCGTGCACGAATGCCTCCGTGCACGGTTCCTCGGACACCCAGAACCCTTCGACCACGCGCCCCGCGCCACCGACTCGGGGTCCGTGCCAACGCACGCGCGTCGTGACCCCACGCACCTCGAGCTCCGCCCAAAGACCGCGCGGATCGCGGCCCATGGCGCAAGCCCAGATCGGGCGTTCGACATTCTCGATCCGGTGCTCGACATCGCGCGTCCGAAACGAGATCGACTTGCGCCGGTCACCGTCCGATGCGCGACCGGCGCCGGACGACAGATCGACGCTCAGTGCGCCGTCTCGGTCTTCGGTGGCACGGGCGAGACGCTTGCCGACGAGCACGCGCGGGCGACCGGCGTGCTCGATCCCGAGCGGACTCGATGCCGGTTCCGTTGTTTTTGAGCGTGTCCAGCGCAACGTGCCGCCCGACTGACTGACCGACCAAGTTTGCGAGGCCGGTTCGGACGCATGGCCGGGATCGATTCGTTCCAGCGCGCCCCGCAGGGCAGCGCCGAGTAGACCGTGATCCGCGAACAGAGCGTCCGGTACCGAGGCCCGCATCTCCTCGAACCACGCGCGCAAGGCCGCCGCGATCTCGTCGTCGTCGATCTCGCCCGCGACGCCATTCGCCAGCAGCGCGAGCTCACGCCGACCCGCGCGCACATCATCGGGGTACACGGAGTGAGCCGGGGAACCCGCGGGGAGCCCCAAGAGCTCCTGAAACCAGATCTCGGGCGGCAGCGCCTCCTTGTGCCACGCCCGAATGCAGCTCAGGGCCTCGAGCTGGAGTGGCTGCGGTTCCCTCCAGCTATCGAGGTCACGGTCTGGTGGCGGCGTCGCCGCCGCTGCGGACACGCCCCGCATCCGCGACCACGCGTCGTACTCGGTGCCGACGTCGGCGCCCGAGACCAGAAGCCGCAGCGCGCGCAGAAGGCCTGGCTCGACGCGGATCGCCGGAACCAGCAGACCCATGAGCGTCTGCAGCGGATCGCCGCCGTGGCCCCGCCCAGGGCTTCGGTCCCAGACGCGAGCGCGCCACTTGGAGACGAAGCCAGGCCAGCGCTCACGGGGCGCGGCGACGAGCGCGGCGGGGACATGACCGCGTCGTCGGAGCCAGTCGCCAAAGGCTTCCCAACGCTCGGACTCCGACGGACCCGCGAAGGAGCCCAAGTCCGACAGAACGAGCGCAGGCGTGCCGGCTGGCACGCTCGGAGCCGAGCGCGCAAACGCGTCGAACGACTCGGTCGGACCGAACGGGAAGGTCCAAGAGATCACGCCGTCCCGGCCCAGATGTTCCCGCAGCCACAGCTCGACTTGTTGTTGATCCTTCCAGAACGGCATCAGCCGGTACGAGTGATCGCGGATGAGCCACAACCTGCGGGGTACTGGCCACTTCTGGCGCGGCAAGACTTCGATCGTGCGCAAGCGGGCGAGAGCATCGACGAGCCGCGGCGCATCGATGCGACCCGACTCGGTCTGCCATTCGAGCAGATCAACGATCCGCGACCACAAGAGCGGCCATGGCATCAGCGCGGGCGCAGGTGGCAGCCTTGCCGGCGCCCACGCGCGAAGTTCTTCCGGGGAGATCGAGTCCGAACCAACCGCCCCGGAAGGCATAGCTGCGCCCGTGGCAGATACGGCAGTCGGTGCGAGAAACGGCACAGGGCGCCACGGAGCTGTCCGGGCTTCGCGAACACGTTGACCAGAAGGTGCGAGCTGCGCTGACATGGCTTCGGACTCTTGGTGACGCCCGGTCGGTGCAGGCTCCTGAGTGCGTGAAGTGCGGGACAGCCCGAGCGTTCGCGCGTAGCGCTCGAAATCGCGCGCCGACCAACGCCGTACGCGCAAGAGGTCACCGCGCCAAACCCTGCTCTTCCTGCTCGCCACGTCCTACTCGCGCACGTGCTTCTGTAGTGTGAGACGGCGGACGTCTCCGAGCTCCTCGTCCGTCGCATCGAGCTCGTGCACGGCCCGCAAGTAGTCGAGAAACTCGGCCTTGCCCGGAGCCCGGCCCGAGTCGAGAGGGACGTCGTCGCGGTCCGCAATCAACATATCGGCCGCCGCTTCGACCGTCGGCGCCTCGATGCGGTTCCCGAAGTGCGCCGCAGCGAGAACGATCAGTTCTTCCTTCAGTCGCGTCGGTTCGCTCGGGAGCCGCATGCGGTGCACGATGCAACGGCGCACGAACGCGTACGGCAGCTCGCGTTCTTCGTTGGTCGTGACGACGACGAGCGGTCGTTCACCATTGCGCTCCACGCGCTCGCAGCCGTCCGGAGTGAACTCACCGTTGCCGAGTGCCTCGAGCAGGCCGTTGGGAACGTCGGGTGGTGCCTTGTCGATTTCGTCGATCAACACGACGCGCGGACCCACACCCTCGTCGTGGCACGGGGCGACGCTCGGTCGGCGCTTATGGAGCTCGGCGAGGTGCCGGGCCGCGCCTTCAGAATCGAAGGCCCACCACAGGACGCCCGGCCTGATGAAGTTCTCGACGTCGAGGTCCGGAGACTGCTCGCGACGGACTTGTGCTTCGGCGAGGCGCGCGACCGGGTCGAACGACCACATGAGAGCGCGCGATTCGGTACGCGCGTCGACCACCGTCGCCGCGATTCTCCAACGCAGAGCCTCGGCAGCCGCATAGGCGAGCTGGCTCTTGCCGATGCCCGGTTCACCCAGGACGAGCAGCGGCCGCTCGGTGACGAGCGCAACGTTGAGCGCGAGGCGCGAGGCCGCATCGAAGACGTGCTTGCAGGGCCAAGGTCGCTCGAGCTGAACGTCGTCTACATCGATCCGCGGCCTCTCCGTTCTGGACATGGCTTGAGTCTCTTCTTTCCTTCAGTGCAGGTCACGGATCGCAAAGACAACCTCGGACTCCGCGTCACTGAAGCCGCCGCTCTGGTCGAGCTCGACGATCTGCATGTCGAACTTCTCCAGAGCGTCGGCCAGCTTCGCCCATCCGCGCTCCTCTTCGTCCGTGCCGATCTGTGGACGAACGAAGTACACGTGCCCGTCCATGTTGAGACGACTGAGGAGCTTGTTGATCCAGCGTACGCTCTGGTCGATCGTGGACAGCTCCGCGAACCCCATGCCCTGCGTGTTCAGCCACTCGCCAATGTGGGCGACCAGCTCTTCTTTCGGACGGTCCGCGAGCTTCCCGCGCACCCCGGTCGGCGGGGGATCGAACGAGGCGTTCTTGAGTCCACGGTAGACTCCACTCGAAGTCGGACGGAAGCGCGCGCGACGACCGTCACGACGAGCCATCAGAAGCTCGAGTGTCTCGTCGAAGAGCGCTCCGGCGCTCAGCACGTCACCGTCCTCGGCGGTCGGAAACCGGAAGACTCCTGGGAGAACGGCGAGAAGGAACTCGCGCATCGGCTGCGACTGCTCGAGGCCGCGCGCGGCGAGCTTCGCGACGAAGCCGAGATGGTCTTGGAACAGCTCGGTCGCGACCCGATCACACTGCTTGCGCACGTTGCCGGCGAAGGGGATCTCGAGGGCCGTGTGGACCGGCTTCGCCAGCGCGCTGCGGCGGTTGCCGCCGAGCCAGTGGTGGACGTGGAAGAAGTCGAGTCCCCAAAGCGCGGCACAGGCAGCGGCTTGGCCGCCGAGCAGCTTCGCCAACGGCTCGACCCGCCCATCCGAGCCGACCAAGCCCAGAAACTCCAGGCCGGCGACGAGTGGCGCTCCCACGAACTGGCCGCCTGGGACGTCAGGCACGAAACGACCGTCGACGACGTCGCCGAACACGGGCTCGACGGGTTCCCCGGACTCACCCAAGGAAGCCGCCGACGGCCGGTCATCGGCTGGTGAGCGCTCCGCCGCCGTGGGCACGAATCGACCGGAGACAACCACCTTCTCGAGCGTCCGCGTGTCCCGCATATCGAGCTCGAGGATCAGCGCAGCGTCGTCGCGATGACGAACGTGAGCGCCGACGACGATCCCCTCGTCCAGATCGGGCACGACGATTCGGTATTCGGTGTCCTCGGGGCATCGGTCGGCGAGCGTCAACACGCGGTCGGGGGGAATGAGGCAACCAAGCCGTCGCTCGAGCCGGCCCTCCACCTCGACCACGACCGTCGGATCGGTTCGCGGGATCGAGCGGAGTGGTTGCAAGAGCGCCGCCAAGTCGCGCTCGGTCATGCGTTGGTCGGCGTACAAAAAGGGGCCCTCGAGAAAGGCGTGGGTCGCCTTGCCCAAGTCGTCCGAGCCCAGCGTGCGGACCAGGGGGCTCGCACTGGAGCTGCGCTCCATCACCTCCGCGAAGAGGCTGCGAGCGAGCTGAAGAGTCAAGACCAGGGCATCGCCGTGTCCCCGGCCCTCGAGGTATTCGCCAAGGGAGCGACGAATGGTCCGGATCTCGTCGAAGATCGCATCGAGGAGATCCTTGCACTCCAGCAAGTCGAGCCGCACGCGCGTGACGAAGTTCTCTCTCAGTTCGGGAGTTCCGATGTCGCGCTCGGTCATGTGCCGAACTAAGTCTTCGGCACCCCCATCGGGCGTCCAACCACGCGCCCATTCGAGTGACTTGGGAAGGTCCACGTAGGCGCACGAAAAGACGTACGTGAAGCTCCCGACCGGATGATCCGCGTAGTGTCCGTAGAATTCTCGCAGGACCTTGTCTAGGTCGCGCTTGCCGAGCGCGCGGAGGATCTTGTCCTGCTCGAACGTCGAGTGCAGGCGGTCGTCCGGCCCGCCGCGCAGGATGTCGACGTCCTCCACGCCCTCGCACACGACCTGCGCCGAGGGATCTTGTGCATTCTCGACCCAGTGCCGGACGGTCCTCCAGCCTTGATAGACGAACCCACGGATCGTCGCGTAGGCCTGACGGCTTCGTGCGTTTTCGTCTGACATATCTCCCTCTACGCCGGACGCTGCGAGCGAGCCGGTGTGAGCAAGCAATGATAGCCGGATTCTCGACGAGCTCGCGCGAAACGGTTCTTGCCACCTCTACCGGAACGTCACCGCGATCGCGTCCGTGAAGTTGTTCGAGCCCAGGTCGCGGAACCAGCACTGGAAGTTCCACGTCTCGCCCGGCATCACCGCTTGCGGTGGGCTGAGCGGCAATGCCGTCAAGTCGGGCGAGATGCTGCCGACCGGGCCGACGATGATGCTGCCGGGCTGGTTGTAGCGGCCGATCCCCGCGCAGCCGTGGAAGCCGCAGGCGAGGCAGATGATGCCTTGGCTTCCGGGCGGCATGACCTGACCCTGGTTCGAGCCGACGAGGAAGTAGCCGAACTCGCCAACCGGAAGGCCTTCCGCGGTCAACGTCAGGTCGTTGTCCGCGACGGCCGCCGAGCCCGTGACCGAGATCGATGCGGGCGCGCCCGAGGAGTTGGGCAGCGCCGGGCTGCAGTAGCGCACGCCGAAGCTCGCCTGGAACTCGGCGCCCCAGATGTTGCTCGAACGGACCGGCGTCGAAACCGTCTGCAGGAGCGCGCCCGACTTCGAGTACTGGAGCAGGGGAGAGCTCGCGCCGTTGGGGACGAGCCAAAGCGTGTCGGTCGATGCCTCGTACGCGATCGAGTTCGTGCCGGCGCCGTGCCCGAAGCTCGCGACCATCACGCCGGTCAACGTGAACTCGTACACCGTGCTGGAGTCCGTCACGAACACGTTGCCGGAGACCTGGTCGTACGTGATCCCCCCAAGGTTCGATGACGTCCCCGGATCGAAGAGCGGCACGAGGTTTCTCCAGTCGGCATCCGCCTGGTAGACGGTTCGATTCCCCGACGCGTCGAGCACGTAGTTCACGTCCCCGTTGACCGCACCGTCGAGGAAGTTGGGGTTGATGCCGGCGAGCGTCGCCGTGTTGCCCGTCGGCACGCCGTTCAGGTCGTACTCGATCGCCTGTGGTCCGTTGTCGCGGTGCCCGATCCAGATCGTGTCGCGTACGGCGAGCGGGTAGCCCAGGTGATGGGTCGTGCTCTGGAACACGAGGTTCCCGCCCTGGAACGCCTGCAGGGTGCTGGCGTCGCCGTTGGTCAGGTACAGGACCTCACTCTGCGCTGCGACGCGTGCCGCCGGAACGAGGGCCAACACGAGGACACGAAGCATCTTGCGGCCGACCGAGGATTGCATGGGGACTCCTTGTGATTCGCGCTCCACGTTCATCTTGCCACCGCTCGCCGGGACGACGTCAGATACTCAGAAAGGACTTTCCTCCAGCGGCACGAGCCGCACTTCGACCCGCAGCTCGAGCGCCCAGGCGATGCGCCGCAACATCGCGATGCCCTTGCCGCTGTACTCGTCGTTCTCGAGCCGGCAGATCACCGACGCGCCCGTGCCGATCTTGCGCGCCAGCTCGCGCTGGGTCAGGCCAGCCTCCTGGCGCAGCGCGTGCACGAGGTCGGCGACCTCGGCGCCCGCGCGGGCGTCGAGGAGCTCGGCGATGCGGGCGGGAGAGTCGTCGAAGTAGAGGCGCCGGATCGAGCGCACCGTCGCGCCGCCGATCATCGAATCACCTCGTCGGGGACCCACGTGTGGCGCGCGGGGTCGCTCTCGAACGTCTTCTTGCCGTCGAGGGCGAGGACGACTGCCTCGCGCGTCGCGCGCCGATCGTCCGGACGCGACTTCGTCGCGAAGCCATGCGCGACGACGACGGTCCCGAGGCCGTGGAAAAAGTATGTCATGTGATAGATGCGGCCGGCGTGACGCGCGCGCAGCTCGTAGACGTCGTTGCGCAAGTAGAGCGCCTCGGCACGCCGCAGATTCCTGCCGTGGGTCTCGAGCCGCTCGAGCCGCACGAAGCACTTCGCGCGCGCGCGCGGATCCTGTGCCGCGAGCCACTCGAGCAACGGCGCGGATCCGTCCACCGCGCGGTACACGACCAGTCGCACGCCCCTCGCCGGAGGTTCGATGTTCATCCCTCTCTCCCATCGCGTTCGTTTCCCAACCGACGGCTCACCTCCCAGCGCCGATCGGATGGACCCGTAGTCCCCGGTCATGGTTGCAGCGCCCCCCGGCGCGCCCCGCCCCATCCCTCCGGGCCGCTGGGCTCGCGTCGCAGCTGCGTGCGATCCTCGGGCGGTTGCCGGCGCGGGTTCTGTTGCGAGTCTTGACAAGAAGCGGGGGAGCCGCATCTTCGCGGCTCCCCCGTGCGCAGCCCCCGTGGGCTCGGCCTTTGCGGCCAGATTGGGTCGAGGCTCGTCCTGAGCTTTCCTGCCATGGGCCTCGTCAGTCGTCTCGACGACTCTTCATGTCGATCTCACTCTCTCCTGATCGTCGGTCGCGTTTTGCGTTGCGTCGCCGCGACCCACGCCCAAGGAAACCACTTCCGTCCACGAAAGCAAGTGCACTTCGGTTCGACCGTTTCATCGCTCGCGAGTGGCGGACGAAGCGCGTTTTATGGCTCTGTTCCAGGCTTGATCATCTCTTGCAGACGAAGTCATCAACTCGCGGGACATCCCGAATGATCGCGGGCCATTTCCACGAAAAAGGGGGCCGATCCCGTCGGACCAGCCCCCGAAGCACTGCCTTGCTCTTCGTCGTTTGGGACGACTGGGAGCATTGCAAGATCTGCCTTCTGCCTGTCGTTCGCTCTATTTCTCTTCGCGCCGTTTCGGCTCGTTCCCCACTTCGAAGCGCGGCGGCTCGACGCCGTAGAAGGCGTAGAGACTTGCGCGCGTCGCCGCGTCGTTGAGCCCGGACTTGGCGTCCTTCGCAACCTTCGGCATCGATCCGACTTGCGCCGGGTCGATGTCGAGAACGAGATGCCAACGCTTCTCGTTCTCCTTGGCCGCCAGCTCGAGAGCTCCGGCCGGAACGAAAGCGCGCGTCTTGTCGCGCATGCCCACCGTCACGAACGCGATGCTGCCACCGCGCACCTCGAACACGCACCCTGCCGTGGCGCCGAGCGGCTTCTCTTGGCTGACGACGGCGAGCTTGACGAGCTCACTCGAGCGTGCGAACCCCGTCGGGTGCGCTTCGGTCGCGAGTCCCTTGGAGGCGGCCGGCTCGACGTCGGGCTTCGCGTCGCCCCCCGCTTTGCCTTCGGTATGGCCCGCCTCGCGGACTTTCTTGCGCATGGCCCACATGCGGGCCGCATCGCGGTAGAAGTCGTCGAGTCGATCGACGTCGAACGCGGATTCCGCCGCGAGCTGCTCCGGGGTCATCGGGACCGCGAAGCGCTGCAGCTTGCGCTGGTAGTGAAGCTTGTTGAATTCGATCGCCGCCAGTCGCTCGCCACCCTCGGCGCCGCGGCTCTTGACGAGCACGTGGCTGACCCGGTTGGCGCGCAGGTTGAGCACGAGGTCGGTGATGGACCCGAGGACGGGCGCCGCTGCGCCCTCCCCCTGGCTCGACACGACGGTGGCCCCGATCAGGGCACTCGATTCCACGAAGAGGGGAGCCTTCTCTCGAGACTGCCTGGTCCCCTCGACCGCGCGGAGAGTTTCGCCTCCCAGCTCCTGAGCCACCGCCACCGGGGCGGCGAGAAACAGAAGGAGAGGGACTGGAATCAGTCGGTGAGTTCTTGTCATGGATTCCGTGGTTGACGGCTCCTGGTGGGAACGGCTGGATCGATTCCGCTCGGAACGGCCGGTCTGCCGCCGGCCTGATTGTTCTTCGCGGATCTGCCTGAATCGAACTGCCGTTCTGCCTCCCACCAGGTCGCCGAGACGTAGCGAGCTGGAGCAGAGCGCGAGACTTTGCTTCGAACGACCGGGGTCGTCCAGAGCCAATCGGCGTCCGTTGCCTGCTTGCTCCCAGACGTCGGGCAAGTGGGCACCAAACGGCCCTTTACAGGTCTGGATTGGGACTACTTTTTGTCCCTTTCAAATCCTGACAAGCGCTTGTCGCCGCGTGAATGCGCATTCGGAGGCGCAATGGGGTGGGATCTTCCTATCTGGGACAGGGCGGTCGCCCTTGGATGCGTCAAACCCCTATAAGGCAACGGCTTGGGTCGATCGCCGAAGAGCCGACCCGCACTGACGGGCACCAGGAGCCGATTTGTCGCAGCGCGCCGCGCGCCCCCCAATCCGCAACGCGGTCCTTCCTGGCCAACTGATACCTTGGTCAGCGCCCCGCGCAACCCATGACTTCCCGCCTCCCCCGCGGCCTTTTCGCCGCCCAACTGACACTGCTCGGCCTAGCGGGCTGGGCTCCGGCAACGATCCAAGACGCCGCGACGCGCCAGGAGCCGGCCGACGCGGTGGGCGACTCCATATATTAAGGACGGGGTGATGCCCCTCCTGGGGGCCAGAGACCAACGGCTGCGAGCGCGATTCGGCCAAGCCGTTCATGTGGTGCTACCGCGACTACGTGATCGACGCGTTCAATCAGGACAAGCCCTTCGACAACCAACTCGGATTCGACCCCGACCGGCTCACCTGTTATTACAATGGCCTCGACCAGCGGCTCGTGGGCGTCGAAGGCGCCGACGTGATCGAAAAAACGGTCTAGACGTAAGGTGTACGGAGCGCGGGCGGCCCCGGGAGCCGTCCCGCGGAATCGTAAATCCCGCGGGAATCCGAGGGCACCTGAAAGGTCCATCGAGGGCTCGCCGTACAGGTCATAGGCCATGGAAGACACCCCCCGGACGATCACGACGACCGCGCTGCTCGAAAACCTCTTCGAGCGTGAGGACGCCCACGCGTGGGAGGAGTACCACCGCCGCCTGCGGCCGATCCTCATTCGCTCGGCGCACCGCATGGGCTTCTCCGGGGACGATGCGGCCGACGTCGCCCAGGAGACGCTGATGCGCGTCGTCGCCGCCGGGCGCCGGGGCGACTACGAGCGCGGCAAGGGACGGCTCCAGGCCTGGATCCAGACGATCCTGCGCAACATCGCGATCGACCGGCTGCGCAAGATGGAACCCGCCCGCAACGCGCGCGGCGAGTCGATCCTCGACCAGCTGCCGACGCCAGAGGAGACCGAGAAGATCTGGCGCGAGGAAGTGCGCATGCGCATCCACTCGGAGGCGCTGCGGCTCCTGCGCTCACGCGGCTCGATGCACGACACCACGCTACGCGCTTTCGAGATGATCGCGCTCGAGGGTCGCGACGTGCGCGAGGTCGCGGACGAGCTCGGTCTCGAGCCGAACGCGGTGTACATCGCCAAGCATCGCTGCTTGACGCGGTTGACCGAGCACGTCGACGAGCTGACGGAGCTGTACGAGCTGATGGCCTAGCGCGGATCCGTCACTTGGATGCGCCGAGAGCCTTGCGCAAGTTCCGAGCCGCGGGCCCGTCGCGGTCCAACCCCAGCTTCCCGCACGCCCACGTGATGTGTGACGCGACGAAGTCGTCCTGCGCCCCCAAGTCGTAGAGGCGCGGCCCATGCTCGCGTCCGACGTAGAGCTCGTCGGCCTCCTCACCGAACATGAGGCTGTGGATGAGCTTGCGACCGGTGTCGATCGTCCCGACGAACTCGGGCTCGAGCCAGTTCGACACGTCCCACAGCTTGACCGTGCCGTCGCTGTCGGCGGACGCGAGCAGGTTGCCGTCGCTCGAGAGCGCGAGGGCGTTCAGATCGTGGTCGTGAGCCTGCACGGTAACCGGCTTCGCCGCGCCCCAGCGCCACAGGTTGAGCACGCCCGTCTCGTGGCCCGAGGCGAGCACGTCGTGGCCCGCGATCACGCAGAGCACGCGCCGACCTCCCGACTCGCTCTTCGAGCTGCGCTTCTCATCGTCCGCGTCGACCCAGGCGATGCGACCGTCTCCCAAACCCGCAGCCAATCGGCCACCCGCGCGGGACCACGACGCGGAGCTGGCTCGGCAGCAGTGCATGTGGGACTCCTCCTCGTCGCACTCGTCTTGAGTCGTGATCTCGTACGGACGCTCGCCTCCCGAAAGCCCGCCGGGCGTATAGAGGTAGACGGTGCCGTCCTGCGACGGAATCGCGACGCGCTCGCGGCCCGGTTCCGCGGCGAGGTGTGACGGGCCGACCAGGAGCGTGTCGACCTGCTTCAACAGGAGCGTCCCGTCCGACTCAGGCCCTTCGAACGGATCGAGCCTCGCGAAGTACACGGCCCCTTTTCCAGTGCCGGACATTCCCGGCCGGTCGTGGTACGCGACGGCGATCAGGTTGCTCTCCTCGAGCACGACGCCGCCGCAAAAGCGGTCCGTCCTGGGCGTCATGGTGATCTTCAGCGGATAGACCGATCCGTCGCTCGGAAGGTAGTACGCGCGCCGCGCCTCACGGGTCTCTCCGCAGTACAACTGTCCGCGCGACCCCACGTCGATCGCGTGCACGAGCCCGACGGCCTGCTCGGGGTCGGAGGGGAGCATCGCCTCCCAGGTATCGAAGGCGGCCAGGTCCACGACGCGCAGGTCTCCCTCCTGGAGGACGACGAGATACCGTCCGTCTTCGGCCAGCCGCGCGCTGCCCTCCCAATCCAGCGCTGGGACACCCTCGGCCGTCGGGGCGAACGAGAACCGGTCGGACATGAACCACAGGACGCCGGCCGCCGACGTGACGACCGATGCTCCCGGCGGGAACGAGAGCGGGTCCTGATCCACGAGCGTGCCCTCCTCTCCAACGATCGAGGGGGTGACGTCACTGCGCCGAGACTTGAGCACGTAGCCGCGGCGATCGCCTGGATGGGTGGTGTACTGACCCTCGAGCCGATCGCCGATACGCTCGAGCGACACGGCGTGTCGCAGCTCGGCCGCTGCACGACCCGCGATCAGAACGTGATCGGCGTCGACGACGCGGAGTCCGGTCGGGGAGAACTCGTCATTGATTACGGTTGGGTCCAACAACTCCGCAGAGTCGCACAGCCCCGTCACCGTGTCCCAGCGCTCGAGTCGATCCTTGCGCAGGACGTAGAAGGTGTCGCCGGAACCGAACGCGACCGCCCGCACATCGGTGATCGCGGCGAGGTCGGCGAGGCCAACAGCCCCCTCGTCCGGCCAGAGCGCCGGCCTGAGCCCCCCGTCCGGCGTCGGCGCGAGGTAGACGATGCGCGAGCCCCTGTCGTCGAAGTCGAGCGCCGTGCACCCGGCGAGCAGGAGCCCGTTGTCGCCGCCTTCGAGGTCCGGCAACCAATACACCGTGAGCGCTCCACTCGCTTTGTCCGCGACCGCCACGTTCTTGCCGTCGCGTGACACGCCGATCTCCACGAGCTCATAGCCGGTCGACAAGCTCGCCCGGCAAGCGCTGTTGCGGTACGAGTCGCGCAACCTCTGAAACGCGGGACGCGTGAGGAAGTCCGGATTGAGCCTGCCCTCACGCGCAAGCGTGAGAACTTTGCGCCAGGCGCTGAGCTCAGCCTCACGCGGCGTCTCCTGGATTGGAGCGAGCGGAGCCACCGGGCTGCGCAGCGCGCGCAGGAGCGACGGTCCGCCGAACGCCACGACGCCGATCGCGACCGCCACCGCCGCGACACTGCGCTTGCGACGTAGGATGCTGCGCTTGGCCCGGAACAGCCACCCCCGCGTCGGTGCGCGCACACCGCGCCCGCGCAGGTAGCGCACACAGTCGGCCTGAAAGCTGACGACGTCCTTGTAGCGTTGGTCGACGTTCTTCTCGAGCGCCTTGAGAACGATCGCATCGAGCTCGGCCGAGCGCGGCTCCAGCTGCATGTGCCGGCTCGGTGCATCGGGCACGTGCTCGTGCACGGTCTGGATCAGCGCGGCGATCGTCGCCGGGATCGGGAATGCGTGCTCGCCGGTCAACATGTGGTAGAGCACGAGCCCGAGGCCATGTACATCGGTGCGCACGTCGGCGTCGTACTGCGCGCCGGCGAACTGCTCGGGCGCGGCCCAGGCGGGGCTGCCGAGCAAGTCGGCGCTGGCGGTCAGCTGCGTCGCAGCGCTGTCCTCCAGGTCCAGGTGCTTCGCGAGCCCGAAGTCGAGCACCTTGGGCTCACCGAGCGGATCGATCAACACGTTCGACGGCTTGAGGTCGCGGTGCACGATGCCGTGCGCGTGGGCGTGCTCGACGGCCTCGCAGATCTTGACGAACAGCCGCAGCTTGTCGGTCGTCGAGAGCGCGCCGCCTTCGGCTGTATCGACGAGGTAGTTGGTCAGGTCGACGCCGTCGACGAGCTCCATCGCGAAGAAGCGCGTGCCGCCCGGCCCCTTCCCCGCTTCGCGCAGCGCGACGATGTTGTCGTGCCGCAGAGTCGAGGCGAGCTTGATCTCGCGTTGGAAACGCTTGACGCTGCGCGAGGTCGAGAAGGGTCCCGCGAGCAGCATCTTGATCGCCACCGGGTCACCAGTCGGGAGATGGACGGCCTCGAGCACGATGCCCTGCCCTCCGCGCTGGATCTCGCGCACGAGCTTGTACTCGGCCGAGATGTCGTAGCCGCCGGCGGCGTCCGCACTGAACTCGTCGTCCGCGACGAACTCGCGCAGCTCGCGCGCGAGCTCGTTGTCGAACCGGATCGTCTCGACCAGTGCGGAGCACGTCTCGCATTGATCCACGTGCGCCGCAACGCCAGGCGGCAGCTCGCCGGCGGCGAGCGCTTCTTCCAGGATCTCAACGTTGGGGCAATTGGACATCGACGGCGGCTCCGCCACTGCTAACCCGTTTACGAACGGTTACTACCGAGAATAGCCGACGACGCGGGTCTGTCGTCGAGACCCGTGAGACCCTACGAGTTTTCACAGCGTGCGCGTAAGGTTCGCCCGCCCCCGCCCGTTCCGCTTAGTCTACGACTGTAGGGGGGGCTGGCGTCCCAGCCTCCCCTAGCGTCGCTTCGCGACGCTGCCCAATGCACGACCCGACACGCACACCCACGACCACGGCCCTGCTCGAGAGCCTCTTTCATCGCGAAGACCCCGAGGTCTGGGAGCAGTACGACCAGCGCCTGCGCCCAATCCTCATTCGCACGGCGCGCCGCATGGGCCTGGGAGCGACCGATGCCGGCGACGTCGCCCAAGAAGCGCTGATCCGCGCGGTCTCCGCCGGACGCGAGGGGCAGTACGATCGCTCGAAGGGCCGGCTGCAGTCGTGGATCCTGGCGATCCTGCGCAACCTCACGGTGGATTGCCTGCGCAGCATGGAATTCGACAACCGCGCGCGTGGCGATTCGCGCCTCGCACAGATTCCGTCGGAGACCGAGACGAACGAGATCTGGCGCGAAGAAGTGCGGCGCAAGATCCACGCGGAGGCACTACGGCTCTTGCGCATGAGCGGCGAGTTCAAGGAGAACACGGTTCGCGCGTTCGAGCGGCTCGCGCTCGACGGCGTGCCGGCGCGCCAGGTCGGCGCCGAGCTCGGGATGGACTCCAATGCGGTCTACGTCGCCAAGCATCGCTGCATGGCGCGTTTGTCGAAGCGGATCGAAGAGCTCACTGAGCTGTACGAGCTGATCGTTTGATTCGACGAGTCGAGCACACCGCGACTACGGACAGAACGCCACCGCGAGCCCGTCGCTGAAGTTGTAGTCCGTCCCCCCCGGCCCGCCCGGGTCCCGATACCAGTACTGGAAGTTGTACGTCGTTCCCGCAACGACCTGCCCCGCTCCCGCGTCCATCGGCGGCGCTCCGAAGTCGAGCTGGAAGAACGCGTTTCCGAGCGCGTCCGACTGCACGACCGGCAAGCGGTGCAACCCGCCGCTCAAGTCGATGCAGAGCACGCCGTTGCCAGCGGGCACCTGCGTCGTGCCCGTCCCGTAGAAGCACAGCCCGAACTGGTTCGGTGTCGCCGCTCCGATTTCTAGCGTGAACAGATTCAGCGCGATCGACTGGCTTCCCGCCGCGAGGATGCGAGCGCCCGGTCCGACGGCGTTCGGTGACGTGACGCAATACGGCGCTGGCGGCGGTTCCGAACACTCGACGATCGGCACGTCGAAGAAGGCGAGCGCACCGACACCACGCGCGTTGGTGACCCACGCGCCGTCTCCGGAGTGGCCGACGTAGGACACGCTCGTCGCCGTGCTCGTACCCGAAAGATCGAGCAGGACCGTATTGGCGAGCGCGGACCCCGAGGCGACCGTCTGCGAGCCATCGATCTGGAAGAACGCTTGCGAGCCCGTCCCCCAGACGAGCGTGTCACCGGGATCGCGGAAGGTGAGCCGGATGCGGTCACGCGTCGCGTCCACCCACTCGGCCTGCAGCACGTCCGGCGCGTCGATGTCCTGCGTGTCCGTCGAGCCGTAGAGGTCGCGGCGCACCAGGCGCGCGATGCGCTCGCCGAGCTCGGTGTAGCCAGCGTTGCGGTAGTGACAGCCGTCGTGCGTCGGAGCGGCCGTCGTCGACATCACGTCGAGGTCCGGATAGACGTGTGACAAGTTGCGCTGCACCTCGCGCACGCCGCGCCCACTGACGCCACACCCCGTCCGCACCTGGAAGACGTAGAGCTTCTCGAGGGCGGGAAAGTCGGCGTGCCAGTCGTCGTACAAGGCGTCGAAGTTCTGCGCGTGTAGCGCCTCGTTGCCGTTGTCGCTCTCGCCCTGGTACCAGAGGAGCGCGCGCGCGGTCGTCGCGACCTCCGCGCGGCGCGCCCGCCACAAGAATCGACCGTAGATCGTGGCGAGGTTCTCGGGGTTCGCATCGTCCCGCTGGTGCTCGCTGCTCGATGTCCCTCCGACCGCGCCGTTCACGATGCCGACCGGTACGCCCTGGCTCGCCACGATGTCCTGCGCGAGGGTGAGCCCCCACTGACCGATCCCCGCGTGGCCGTTGAACACCTCGCCGTCCGCCTCGTCCCAGCCCTGGTCGAGGGCGGTGTCCGGCGCATCGAGCCGCGAGCCGAACGAACGGATCCACGGGCTCTGTCCGGCGTTCGCCAGCCCTTCGTTGTGGAAGTCCCCCGCGACGGCGTTGGACTGACCCTGGATCAACAGGGTGTCGCCGCAAGCGATCCGCTGGCGGAACGCGACGGGCGTGTCGATCGGCCCGGCGTACAGGCGCACCGAGACCTCGTAGTCGTGGAAGCCCGCGTCGATCGTCGCCGCTAGCGCAAAGTTCGCTCCGCTCGCGCCGTAGGCCAGTGGCTGATCGACGGTCTGCCAAGCCAGATCGTCGCGCAGAACCTCGACCTCGATGCGGTCGAAGCCCGCCGTCACGACCATGCCCTCGACGCGCAGACTCGCTTGGCCCTGCGCGTCGCGCTGCAGGACCTGGCCGCTCTTGGGAATGTGGTCGAAGCCGACCTCGGGCGGCGTGTTCGTGAGGTACTTGGAGAAGAGATAGGTCTCGACCGCGGCGCGCTCGCCTGCGTCGAGCACGTGGTCGTACACCATCAATTCGGAGATCCGGCCGATGAAGAAGTTGCCGCTCGCGAACGAACCGACCTCGATCGCCGTGTCGGCGTGGGGCGGCGCGGAGCCGCTGCCGACGAGGACTCCGTTCTGGTAGAGCAGTCCCGTCTGCCCCGGCGCGTCGTAAGTCGCGACCAGGACGACGAGCTCACCCGCCAGGACCGGCACGCCACTCGTAACGAATGTGCCCGAGTGGAAGATCCGAGCGCGGTCGGCCCCAGCGAAGTACGCCGCGTGCTGCGACGATCCGGACAGCACGTTGTTGGTGGCCGACAGGTCATCGACGGCGCACACCATGACTTTCGAGTAGCTCCCGGTGGGCATCCCGTTCGTGCGCGCGAGCGAATCGTTGCCGTCGAAGACGAGCGTCGGGTGGCCGCCCAGTCCGATGGGCTCGAAGGTCGGCATGCGCGAGCCGTCGGCCTGCACGAGCTCGTTCCCGGTGCCGCTGGAGTCGGCCCAAGCCTCCACTTGATTGCCCATGCGCTGCTGTGCGCCGACGGTGCCATTGACCCATAGAACGCGGCCAGCGGAGGGGCCTTGGGCGGCGGCGGGAACGATCGTGAGAGCGAGGGCGAGCGGGGGGAGGCGCATGGTCGTTGGAGCACGAGCTAGTGCTGTGATTCAAGAGTTGGAGACCGAACCGGCGGCGCGGCGCTTGCGTTCGCGCGGCCGGTCCTTGAGGCCGAAGTGGATGCGCACGCCGGGCAGGAACAGGATCACGAGCACGCCGAGCGCGATCGCGAAGGGGATGCCGAAGTCGCGCGCCGCCTCGAGGGCGATTCCCTTCGCGCGGCCGTGTCCCCAGCGCAGATGCGTGAGTAGGTAGAAGAGCCTCCAGCCGTTGATGATGCCTTGCGCGCCGACGACGAGTACGGCGAGCCACCAGCTCCACACCTTCGATTTGAGAAGACCGAACCCGATCACGCAATAGACGGCGCTCAGCACGCCGAAGATCGCGACGAGCTCGAGGCTCGTGGGACCTTCCGCGCGCGTGAGGGCCAGCGCCACCCAGGCTTGGTTGAGCGCGCCGAGGAAGACGAGGATCGCGACCGGGACGATCGCGCCGTGCGTTCTCGGGGGCTCGCGCCGCAGGCGCTGCCGCGGCTGGGGAGCGTCCGGGACGACGAAGCGTTCGTCGCACGAGGGGCAGCGCGCCGCCTTGCCGGCTGCTGAATCGGGAACGCGGTAGGCGGCTCCACATGCGCCGCAAGTGACTCGCATCCCGACAGACTAGCGCCGTACGCCGAATTCGGCCCGGAGGACCTCCGCTTCCCGGCTAGAATCGCCGATGGACGGTAGCTGCATGGGCCACGATCACGCTCACCACCACCACGCCCCCCGGGACTTCGGACGCGCGTTCAAGCTGGGCATCGGCCTCAACCTCGCCTACGTCGGGATCGAGGCGGGATACGGGCTCGTGGTCGGATCGCTCGCGCTCGTCGCGGACGCCGGGCACAACCTCAGCGACGTCGCTGGTCTCGTCCTCGCCTACGGAGCGACGCTGCTCGCGGGCAAGAAGCCGACGCAACGGCGCACGTACGGACTGCGGCGCGCGACGATCCTCGCGGCGCTGGCCAGCGCGATCCTGCTGCTCGTCGTGCTCGGTGGGCTGACGCTCGAGGCGTTGCGGCGGCTCACGGATCCGGCCGAGGTGTCGGGCAAGACGGTCATCATCGTCGCGGCGATCGGCGTCGTCATCAATACCGCGACCGCGCTCCTGTTCGCCTCGGGCCGCGACAGCGACCTGAACATCCGCGGCGCCTACCTGCACATGGTGGCGGACGCCGGCGTCTCGCTCGGGGTCGTGCTGGCTGGCGCCGGCATGCTCTGGACGAGCTGGACGTGGCTCGATCCGGCGATCTCGCTCGCAATCGTGGTCGTCGTGCTCATCAGCACGTGGTCCCTCCTGCGCGATTCCGCCGACCTCGCGATGGACGCGGTTCCGCAGGGCATCGACCCGGTCGAGGTCGAGCACTTCCTGCTCGACGTCCCCGGAGTCGCGGCGCTGCACGACCTGCATATCTGGGGACTGTCGACGACCGAGGCCGCACTGACGGCGCACCTCGTCGTCCCCGAGAAGGCCGTCGGGGACGAATTCCTGCACGAGGTCGGGCGCGAGCTGCACGACCGCTTCGGGATCGAGCACGCGACGCTGCAGGTCGAGCGAGGTGACCCGCGCTACGACTGCGACGGGTGCGAGCAAGCGGTCGGCTGACGCTCAGCGCCACATCTGGCGCGCCGCACTCGCCTCGCTCTCCCAGATCCGCACCGGTCGCGACGTCCCACAGACGCACGGTGCGGTCCCACGACGAGCTCGCCGACGACGCGGTAGCGCCCCGCGCCCGAATCCCCGTCGCGCAGCCGCTCGATCGCCGAGTCGACCGGCATCGGGCCGGCCACTCGGTTCCCATCCTCGGGTACGAGCTGGTCGAAGACGGCGTTGAAGCGTTTCCACTCGGCGTCGAGCCTGCAGAGCCGCGACGCGAGCGCGGGATGCGCGCGGCAGAGAGCCTCGACCTCCAGGGGCGTCCCCTCCTCGGCCGCCTCGATCGCGTCGGCGAAGAGCTCGTACGCACGCTCGAGTCGGGTCGGCCCGTCGGGATCGGACCTCTCTTGGGGCGGCTCGGGCATCCCGCCCATTGTAGGCGACGACCTAGGAGCCGGCTTCCACCACCATCAGGGTCGGAAAGTCGAGCAGCTCGACGTCATCGCGCTCGCGCAGAGCCGACAGGATCCTGTGCTTGTGCCACGATCCGAACATCACGAGGAAGCGTGCCCCCTGGCCGCTGCGCTTGTCGAGCACACGTTCGATCAGTGCGTAGTGCGCGCGATTGATGTTCGTCCAGCCGCCGGCGCCGAGCTCGTCGTTGAACAGGCGGTCGTAGGGTTCGAGCCCCGCCTCGACGACGGCGTCGTAGCTGGCCGTATGGATGTCGAACGGATCGTTCGGGTCGAGCCCCGCTTCGACGAGCCGCGCATCGATGCTGTTCCAGTGGCTCTGTACGACCGCGGAGTCCTGCGGATGTGTCTCGCGCAGCTCGGTGAGCTTCGCCGTGCGCTCGTCGGCCATCTTCCGCGTCCACGCCGCACACGGAACGATCGTGAAGCGCATCTCGCGCGTCAGCGGAAACAGCACGTCGACGTACTCGGGAAACCGCGTGACGCGCGGCTCGTCGATCGTGCCCGTCGCCGTGAACGACCCCCAGGCGGCGTCGATGCGGTCGGGTGGAATCTCGGTCAGGACGTAGTCGGGCTCGACGCGCCGGATGATCTCGCGCAGAACGTCGACCGAGTAGTCCGGTTCCGTGCGATGCCCGCCGTGGATCGTGCCGAGGACGAGCACCTCGCTCTTCGGTGACTGGCAGCCGGCGGCGCAAAGGAGGAGAACGGCGATCGCGCGCTTCATGCCCCCATGATCCCATCAGCAGGCGGGCGCGGGAAGGGCGTGCCGCGTCCTCCTTTGGTCTATCGAGCAGTCTGTTCGGTCAGTCGATCGAAATCGGCTCGGCCGGTGCAAGCAGCTTCAGCCCCGCCTCTTCGACCTTCTCGCGCAGCGCGGCGAGCTGCTCGCCGAGCACCGGATTGAGCTCGTCGACGACTCCCTGCAGCGCAGTGCGCGCTTCGCGCACCAGCGCCTTGTCGGCATCGGTCGGCGCGTCCCACGAACCGCTGGCGCGCCAGAAGACGGAGCCGACCTTGTTCGAGACGCGCGTTCGGGAGGGGATGCCCTTCTCACCCTCGGTGACGAACATCTTCTTCTCGAGCGCGTCGAGCTGCTCCTCGATCGCGTCCATCGCATCGACGAGGACGGCGTGCGGGTGCGGCGCGTCCTCGTCCGCATCGGGGTCCTTGGCTTGGTCCGCCTTCGCGCGAATCAGCTCGAGGTCCGCGCGCGTGCGGTCGATCCTGCGGCGCACGTCGCCGTACGTCTCGTTCAACTTGCCCGCCTGCATGAGGAACGTGAACTTGGCGAGCCGCGCGGGCATCGGAACCTGCACGCGCGGGTCCGCACGTACGTCGAGCTCTGCATCGAGGACCGTCTCGCCGTAGTGGATGCGCGCGACGTACTTGCCCGGCAAGGCCTCGGGCCCGCCTCCGAGCTCGCTGGACGGACCCTCGCTGCCGTAGGTGCGAAAGCCCTTGTGACGCAGGTCCCAGCGAATGCGGTTGAGCCCGGCGTGAACGTCGTGCTGCGCGCTGCGCACGAGGTTGCCGTCGGGCGTGAGGATCTCGAGCGTGATCTCGTCCAGCACCTCGGCCGGGTCGCCGCTCGGCTCGGCGACCCAGAAGGAGATCTGCGCCGCGCGCGAACGCGCCTGGCCGCGGAATTCCTCGCTACCGGGGAAGCGCGACTCGGCCGTCTGCTTGGTGCGGAACAGGACGACGGGCGGGATCGGGGCAACGTATATCGTCGCATCGAGCGCCTCGACGGGCCGTGCGCGGAGCGGCCTGACGTCATCGATGACGTAGGCAGCCCGGCCGTGGGTACCGATCACGAGGTCGTGGTCACGCGGATGAACGACGAGCGCGCGCACGCCGACTGTCGGGACACCGGCGGTCCATTTCGCCCAGGACTCGCCGCCGTCACGGCTGAGGAAGAGGCCGAATTCGGTGCCGAGAAACAAGAGCTCCGGGTCGACCGGGTCCTCCTCGATCGTGTGGGCGTAGCCATCGAGGTCCGCCGTCGCGAGGCTCGTCCAAGTCGCGCCGTAGTCACTCGTCTTGAACACGTACGTCGTCCAGTTCGCCCGGCGGTGGTCGTCGAGAACGACGTAGGCGACGGCGGCGTCGTGCTTCGAGGCCTCGACGTGCGGAATCCACGTGTTGCGGGGGACGCCGAACAGGTTCGCCTCGAGGCTCAGCCAGGTCGCTCCCTCGTCACGCGTCAGGTGCAGCCGGCCGTCGTCGGTCCCGACCCAGATCACCTTGGGGTCGAGCAGACTCGGAGCGATGACCAGGATCGAGGTGAAGTTCTCCGCCGCGGTGACGTCGGGCGTCAGTCCGCCGCTCTCGGCCTGGCGTTGCCATTCGGAATTGTTCGTCGTCAGGTCGCCGCTGATGATCTCCCACGTGTCGCCGCGGTCCGTCGAGCGATGGACGAACTGACTGCCGTAGTACAGCGTGTCGGGGTCGCTCGGGTGCAGCGCGAGACCCGCGTTCCAGTTGAAGCGCAGCTCGACGTCCTCGGGCGCGGGCGGCGGGATCGACTTGCGCCCGCCGGTGACGTTGTTCCAGCGCATCAGGGCGCCACCCTGGCTCATCGCGTAGCCGCGGCTCGAATCGTCGGGCATCGGCACCGTGCGGAAGCCGTCTCCGAAGCCGACCTCGTCCCAGTGGTGGTTGCGGATGCCGCCGTTCTCCCACACCGTGCTCGGCCCGCGCCACGAGCCGTTGTCCTGCATGCCGCCGTACACGTGGAACGGAAAGTCCATGTCGACGTCGACGTGGTAGAACTGCGCGAGCGGCAGGTTGCGCACGAAGCGCCAGCTGTTGCCGCGGTCGCGGCTGATCGCGACACCGCCGTCGTTGCCCTCGATGATGTGGTTCGGATCGTCCGGATGGATCCACATCGCGTGGTGATCCGGGTGGATCAGCGACCACGGGATCAGCGTGTCGAAGCTGGCGCCACCGTCGGTCGAGTACGTTACCGTCGACGCGAGGCTGTAGACCCGATCGGAATCGGCGGGATCGACGCGGATGTCCGCGTAGTAGAACGGGCGCGACGCGACGCTCGCCTCGGAGTTGACCGTGCGGAACGAACGTCCGCCGTCGTCGGAGCGCACGAGCGCGCTCTGTTCCGCCTCGACGAGCGCGTACACGACGTCGGGGTTCGAGCGCGAGATCGCAAGGCCGATGCGGCCGAGGTCGCCGGACGGCAGGCCATCGTCCGCGCCCTTGCGCGTCCACGTGGCGCCCCCGTCGCGCGACAGGTAGAGACCGGAGCCCGGTCCGCCCGAGTGGAAGAAGTCCGGGCGCCGCCGGTGCTCCCACATCGCCGCGACCAACTTGTTCGGGTTCACCGGGTCGAGCTCGAGGTCGGCGCAACCGGTGCGCTCGTCGACGTACAGGACCTTGTCCCAGCTCGCTCCGCCGTCGGTAGTCTTGAAGACGCCGCGTTGTTCGTTCTCGCCCCACGTCGTGCCGAGCGCCGCGACCCACGCGACGTCGGGGTCGCTCGGGTGCAGAATGACGCGCGTGATCTTCTCGGTGTTCTCCAGTCCCAGGCGCGTCCACGTCGCTCCGGCGTCCAGCGTGCGCCACACGCCACGCCCAACCGACGACGAGTTGCGCGGGTTGCCTTCACCGCTGCCGACCCAGACGATCTCCGGGCTCACCTGGTGGATCGCGACGGCTCCGATCGACGCGACGGGTTGATCGTCGAACAGCGGTGTCCATCCGAGACCACCGTCGGTCGTCTTCCACAAGCCACCGGTCGCCGCACCGACGTAGATCACGTTCGGGTTGGCGTGCACGACGTCGATCGCCGCGACGCGACCGCTCATGCCGGCTGGGCCGATCGAGCGCGCGGCGAGCGCAGCGAAGGGATCGGCCGGTTCGTCTTGCGCGGCACCAGCCGCGCACAGGAGTACGAAGAGGGGCGCGAACAAGCGCGCGAGGGAGGCGTTCATCGCTGGAGTCGATCGGGTTGCTGCCGAGCTCGACACCGCGTCACGCAACGCGGGTCGAGAGATGGGCAGGCTAACCTCGGATCGACCGGAACGGTCGGTTTCCGTACCGTGCGGCCTCGAATCGGGTCGGAATCAGACCCCGGACCCTCTAGGCCGGTGCGGGCAGCGGCCCGATCAGGTTTTCGACGGGCGCGGCTTCCTCGCGCGCCGGAGTCGCCTCGCTCGGCGGAGAGTCTGCATCACCGCCGTCCGCGGCCGTCATCGCGGCGCGCGTCGGCCCCTTGATCGATGCCTTCTTGCCGCGTCGCCTGATCGGCTTCTCGACGATCGGTCCATGCGCGGCGACGTACCCGTTGTTGTACGAGCACGTGAAGCACTTGTGGTACCGGCCACGCTGGCGATCCTGACACTGCGGAACCGTCACCTTGTGGGTGAACAGCGCCGTGGCCCCGTCGATACGGGTGGGGCAGACACGCGTGTGGCCTATAGATTGGGACATGAAGCCTCCGGCCCGGGAGCGGCGATAACAACCTCGCAGGGTGACATCGGCCGCGAACCGCTCAGCATTGTGGAGAACCGATGGGTTTTCTTGCAAGCACTAGCTGTGTACAGCTCCCGGCCACCCCCGTATGGGGTCAACGCGGGGTGAGGGCGGTCCGCACGTGGGCCAGGGCTTCCGCCGCCGCCTCGGGCCCGCGGTGGCTGTCCCGGCTGAGCTCCACGGCGGCTTGGCCGTCGAATTCGATATCGATCAGCGCGCCCAGCGTCTCGGGAAGATCGAGCTCCCCCATACCGAACATGCAGTGCTCATGCACCCCGCCTGCGATGTCATCGAGGTGGACGTGCACGAGACGCGGCGCCCACTCACGAACGAGCTTCGCGACCGGCAAGTCGCCGGTGACGAGCAGGTGGCCGACGTCGAGACAGAGCCCGAGCTCATCGGCGGCCGCGCCCATCCGCGCGACCAAATCTCCGTAGCCCGAGGGTCGCTCGATGAACATTCCGGGCTCCGGCTCGAACGCGACCTGGACCCCGGCCTCGCGCGCGTGGCCGAGAACCACCTCCAGGCCCGACGCGAGCCGATCGAGAACGGCCTCGCGCTCGCCCACCGCTGCGCGCGGATCCTCGCACACGATGCCGCTCGGCGCGCGCCCCGACCAGAGCGACACGACCGACGCGCCGAGCTCGTGAGCGAGTTCGACCGAGCGCACGAGGAAGTCGACGCGCCGCGCGCGCGCCGCAGCGTCGTCCTCCAGGAGCGTCGGGTAGTGCTTGCGGCGCGCGTCGAGCAGGTAGCGTGCACCGGTCTCGATCGACAGCTCGAGCCCGAGGTCCTCGGCCCAGCGCCGCGTGTCCTGCACTTCCTCGCGCACGAGGTGGAACGGGTCGAGGCCGCACACGTCCGGCGTGATCGCAACCGCTTCGTAGCCGAGCTCGGCGACGAGCCGCAACGCGTCGAGCACTCGGTGGTGCGCGAGACCGTTGGTGTTGTAGCCGATGCGGAACACGCGTCAGGCGGTCTCGCGGTCGGACGCTTCGTCGTCCTCGCCGTCGGGCCCCTCGCCCGCGTCCTCGGCGGCACCGGATGCCGTGGGGTCCTCGGCGGCACCGGATGCCGCGGGGTCCTCCGGGGCGCCGGCATCGTCCGCGGGCGTTTCGGTCTCCGCGACCGACTCGGGCTCGCGGCGGTCCTCGAGCGGGTGATCGACGAGCAAGTGCGGTTCGTTCTCGAGGGACTCGCGGGCCGCGTACGCGGCGGTCCCGACCGCGATCCCACTCGTGCGCTCGTCGGCGCGCCCGGCGTCGGGGTCTTCGCTCTCGCTCTCGCTCTCCTTGTCGAGCGCGGCGTCCTGCTCGTCGACGAAGCCCTTGACCTTGGACGCGAAGTAGTCCTTGGGTTGCTTGAGCTTCGACGCGTCGAGGTCGATCTCACGCTGCACGCGACGCAGCTCGTCCTCTAGCCCCGCATCGCGCCACATCTGCATCACCGTGCGCCGCAGCCGCACGAGCTGGGCCGCACCACGCATGGCCACCTCGGGGAGCCGATCGCCGAAGACGATCACGG
Organism: bacterium; assembly: GCA_024226735.1. Taxonomy (GTDB): domain Bacteria; phylum Planctomycetota; class UBA1135; order UBA1135; genus JAAELL01. The sequence continues at coordinate 73,172 of JAAELL010000122.1, forward strand.
CCACCACGAGGATGACGACGATCTCGAAGAAGTCGAGGTTGCCGATCAAGGCCAGCATCCCGGCATTCTAACCGGGATGGGGCGGCGGGGTAGCGAGGCGATCGGGAGTACGGAGGCCCATCCCTCTCAATCGTTCTCGCTCAGCCCGCCGAGCCCGCTGGAGCTGTACGCGAGCAGCGGTCGGAACGTGATCCCGAACGTCGTGCCCTCGCCGGCACGGTGGGCGACGGAGAGCTCGAGCACGAAGTCATGCGAGAAGCGGCGCAGGATCCCCTGGCTCTTGAGCGTGTCACTGCCCGAGATCGAGATCTGCTGGCCCAGCTCGATCTCCCACTTCTCGTCGAGGCGGAAGAGCGTATCGAGCGAGGCCGCTTCGAACAGCGTGCGCTCTTCGACCGACAGACCGCGGCGGAAACCGAGCTCGAACTCGAGCCGCGCGCTGGGCGCGATCGCCATCGAGCTGCGGGAGTAGAGCGTGTCGCCGTCAGTCGTGTCGTAGCGACCGTCGTGGCGCACGACGAAGGGGCGCGAGAAGAGGGACGTCTTCAGCTCGCCCAGCACCGAGACCTCCTCCAGATCCTTGAGATCCTCGGCGCGCTCGGTGCGACGGGTGGCGCGCAGCTCGAGGTCCAGCGAGTCGCGCGCGACGGCTCGCTCCCACAGCGTACGCACACCAACCTGCACCTCGTTGCCGTCCAAGGGATCGTCGACGGAGTCGAAGCGCACAGGCACTCCATTGCTCTCGTCGAGCGCGATGTCGGTGCGCCAGCCGGCAAACGGCGTCATGCTGTGCAGGAAGCCGCCGGCGCCACGTTTGTGCAACGTCGTCGCGACCTCGACCCCGCCGATCAGGCCGAGGCGCCGTGGATTGTCCTCGGGATCGACGCCCTCGTCCCAAGCAGTCAGTTGCGCCTCTAGGTGGGGCGTCGCGCGCAGACCGGCGACGTCGGTCGACATCGGCACCTCGAGTCGGTGGCGGTTGTCGACGCGGAACACTTCGCGCTCGCCGAGCCCATCGGGATTGCCGGCCGAGTCGCGGTACACCTGCTCGAAGCGCCGATCGCCTTCGCGGCGGCGCAACCGTTCGGCGTCCAAAGCCATCGAGTAATCGAGCGACAGCGGCCCGAGCGTGGCGACCTGTGACGAGCCGCGGTAGAAGCCGGCGGCGGGGAGCTCCTCGACCTCCGTGCGGTAGTCGTCGACGCGCGGTTCGATCGCGGCCTCGACGAGCGTCCCGTCGCGCGCGGTGCGAAACTGAATGAAGTTCTCGCGCTGCTCGTAGGTCTGGAATTCGCGCTGATAGAACTCCGACTGCACGCCCGCGTCGGACTGCGTCGAGAAGGCGAGGTCGATCCACGTCTTCTTGCTGAACGGGTAGCGACCGCGACCGTACGTCCAGTGGCGGAAGTCGTCGCGCTCGTCCTCGGGAACGCGCAAGAGGCCGCGGTCCTCGCCGCCGTCGGGAATCCCGGTCGTGTACAGATCGAGCCAGAAGCTCTCGCCGGTCGCCGAGCCCGTCCGCGCCCGCTCCGTCAAGGACAGCCCCACTCCCAGCAACGGCCCGCGGTCCGACAACCACGCTCCGTCGAGCTGCCACTCGCCCTGCACGTACTCCTTGTGGAAGCCGAAGATGTCGGCCACTCGCCGCCCGAACGCGCCGATCTCGGACTTGAAGCTCGCTCCGAGGGTCGTGCCGAAGCGCGCGGTGTCGCGCAGCGCGATCTGATCGATCGTGCGCACCTCACCCTCGTTGTTCTCGAACCCGACGAAGTCGCCCTGGTCGTCGAGAACGACGTTGCCGAGCGAGGGCAGGGGCAGCTCGACGCCGCCGCGGAACGCGATGCGGTTGTCCTGCGCCCCGAAACGCCAGCGGCCGTCCTCGCGCGGAACGAGCAACAGCTTGCCCACCTCGATGACGTAGTGCGGCACGTCGTGGTCACATGCCGTCAGCGTCGCCTTTTCGGCGATCATCGAACCGTCCGACGACGTCAGGATCTCACCCGCCTTGGTGCGCACGAGCTGGCTGCGGCTGCCGAGCTCGAGCACGTGGGAGAGCTCGGCGTTCGCCAAGCGCCCGTGGCGGGCCTCGAGGTCGAGGTAGACCTCGTCGGCGCGCGCGACGCGATTGCCGTTCTCCGTCGCCTCGACGTCGCCCTCGAGCCAGAGATTGCGCGCGAACTCGGGCAGGACCCCGTGACCGATGCGAATGAAGACGTTGTGCACGAGGTCGCCCTTGGGCTCATCCGGCTTCGGCTCGCGAGCGGCGGGCGGCGCCGCCGGATCCGGGGCCGGGTCCCAGAGCGCCGCGTGGCCCCGTTCACGCCACGCGTCCTCGTGGATCCAGAGCGCGGCGAACTGGGCGCGCGCCTCGTCCTTGCCGGCCTGGTAGATCGGGTTCGACAGCGCGATCATCGTGCCGACCGGCGTCTGCACCGGTCGCACGGCCGCGAACTCGACCGACCATCCGCCGGCGAGCTCTGGCGCGCGCAGCACGCCGCGCTCGGAGGCGATCAGGAAGTGGACGAGGTCGACGTCGATGAAGCCAGACTCGAGCGTGTGGCCACCCACGTCGACCACGGCCGGTGCGCCTTCGAGAACCACGCGCTCGCGTGTCGCGCGCAGCCGCGTCGCACGCGCGAACCCGAGTCCGCCCCAGAGGAACAGGACCCTCCCGCGCGCTTCGAGCGAACGCACGGAGTCGCCGAGGTTCGCCATTCCCTCCTCGGTCAGCGTGCCGCCCAACAGCAGCGTATCGGCCTCGAGCACAACGGGCAGCCCCTCCTCCGTCGTGCTGCGCATCCGCACCTTGCCGTCGAAGTGCACGCCGATCGCGCTGATGCGCAAAGCCTCGGCATCGACGGTGGTCGAGCCCGCGTCCGCACCAGGGGCCTGCTCGCCGGACTCCGGCGCCGGCTGAGGGCCGGGGGCCGAGAAAAGTGAGCCGGTCAAGGTCAGCGACGGAGCAGCAGCCTCCAGGCGCAGCTCCTCGTACTCGATCCAGTCCGCCTCGAGCAGGTACTGCAGCTCGCGACCCGGCACGGGGCCGCGCGCGGAAACGCGGTCGTCGCTCTCGCTCGCCTCCCCCTCGAGCCGAGTGCGTCCGCCGACCGTCATCTCGAGCCGGCCGCCTTCGGCATCGACCGTGTAGGTGCCCTCGTGGCGCAGCCGCACCGCGCCCTGGGCGAGCACGGTCGTCGCCTCCGGCTCGCCCGCCTGGCCCTCCTTCGGCAGCGTGCCGCGCACGAGGAGCTCGTCGCACGAGACGCGTGAACGCTCGCCGTCCTGCAACAGCTCCAGCAAGCCGACTTCGCGCGCATCGATCAAGAACGCCGCGGCGGAGTCCGCGTCGCCGGGGACCTTCGAGAAACGCGTGAAGCCGGCGCCTAGCTCGAGCTCGACGTCGCCGGCGCGCAGCGCGCCACGCACGGTCCCGCGCGCCTCGACCGCTGTGGGGTCCGCGTCGATCTCGAGCGCTTCGAAGCTCGCGGTGCGGGCACCGTCCTCGCTCTCGTCGACGAGCCGCACGCGCGCCGGCTTTTCGCGCGTCCCGAAGAACGAGATGCTGCCGTCACCGGTCGAGACCGCGCGTTCGGCCTCACCTTCGACCGTGGGCGAGGCGTAGGTGACGCCCTCCTCCGCGTGGAAGCTGCTGCTCTCGCCGTCGTAGTCGCGGATGAGCCCCGCGGTCAGGCGCACGCGCTCGTCGCTGACGCCGAACAGGGTCGCCTGCCGCGCGGACGGAACGCTCCAACGCTCGCCTTGCACCTCGATGAGCACCTCTTCGCGCGCGCCGAGCGTGAAGAGGCCGCGCGTCTCCTCGCGCCCGAAGACCTGCGTCTCGCCAGAGCACGTGACGTCGATCTGCTCACCGGCCGACGCGAACAGCGCGTCCATGTCCTCGGTCTCGACACGTGCTTCGCCCTGGCGGAACTCGGCCCCGCCGCGGGCCTCGATCGACGCGGACGAGCGGGTCTGGTCGGCGAACCCGCTCAGCGATCCGCGTGCATTCAGCGTGACGTCCTGGTCGGGCGCGCGCAGCGTGCCCGGTCCGCCGAAGTGGAAGCGCGCGATGCTCGGATCCAACGGGTCGGCCTCGATCTCGAGCGGCCCCTCGCCGTCGAGCTCGACCGGGTGCTCCGCTCCATCGTCACCGACGAGCGTGAGGCTCGCGCGCGGCTCCTCGCGGACGATCACGTGCTCGAGCCGGCCAGCGGCATCGACGCGAACAGTCGCGTCCTCTCCGAAGAAGCGGTCCGTGTCCCACAGGACCGTCACGTTCTCCTCGGCCGTCGCGCTCTCGACACGGACGCCGCGGCCTTCGACGACGGAGCCGAACACGCGCATGCGACCGGCGTCGACGCTGCCGGCGGGTTCGCCCTCGAGCACGAGCTGCGCCCCGCCCGTCGCGTTCGCTTCGACCTTGTTCTCGCCGGCGGCCCCGACGCTCTCGACCTCCAGACGGCCGCCGGTCGGAGCGACGAACGTCGCGCGCGATCCCTCCTCGACGAGGAAGGTGACGCGGCCCCCGCGCTCGAGCACCACTTTGCCGGCCCGCCCGTCGAGCTCGAGCCCTTTGCCGGAGCCCACGAGCCCCAGCCCCGTCACGTCGACCTCGCCGTCACCGACCGACCGGAACAGCTCGCTGGCGAGCACGACCTCCATCTCGGGCGCGCGCACGTCGAGCGGCACGAGCGGGCCGCCGACGTGTTGGGTCACGTGCACGTCGAAGAGCTCGATGCGACCGTCGTCCGAGATGCGCAGGTCCTCGAGCTGACGCGCCGGGTCCACGCCGAAGCGACCCTCGCGCGCGCGCATGGTGCTGCGCAGCACTCCCGAGATCGGGTCGAACACCTCGAGCAGGACGTTCGCAACGGTGTACGTGCGCTCGAGCGGACCGCCCGCGGCCGTGAAATCGCCCTGCACGCGGTAGGCCTTGTTGCCGGTCTCCGGATCGAACACGAGGATGTTCGCCTGCCCGTCGAGAATCAGGTCGGCTTGGCGGCGTCCGCTCGGGTTCGTGGTTCGACCACCCGGCTGGCCCGGATTCTGGGTCAGCTGCTCCGCGTCCGCCGGGGGCGGAGCCTCGCCCGACTCCGGGGCCACCCGTTCGAGCGGCTCGCTCTGGGGTTCGCTCTGGGGTTCGCTCTCGCGCGAGCGCGTGCGGTCGACCCATACGAGCACGCCGAGCCCGATCCCGAACACGAGCAGAAAGAGGAGCGCTTTCCTCATTCCAGTGCCGCGCTCACGATCGCGTCCCAACGCCCCTGCGCGGCGAGAATCCTCTCACACACTTCGCGCACCGCCCCGTGCCCGCCGGCGGCTCGCGTGACCCAGTCCGCGTGCAGGCGCACCTCGCCAGCGGCGTTCGACGGCGCGACGAACACGCCGGCGGCGGCGGCTAGACCGAGGTCGGGGATGTCGTCGCCCATCGCGAGCGTGTCCGGCGCGCCGAGCCCGAGCTCGCCCTGCAACTCCGTCAGCCGCGCACGCTTTCCCCCGGCGCGCGAGTAGAGCCGCGCGCCGAGCTCCGCCGCGCGTCGTTCGGTCGCGGCGCATCCGCGGCCAGTGATCCAGACGACGGCGATGCCCGCCCGGACGAGCCACGCGAGGCCTTGACCGTCGTGCACGTCGAAGCGCTGCTCCTCGCCCGCGTCGGAATAGACGACGCGACCGTCGGTCAGCGTGCCGTCGACGTCGAGGGCAACGAGGCGCACGGCCGCGAGCCGCTGGATGAGCTCGGCGTCGACTCCATCGAGGGGGTCCGTCTTGGACACGTTCAGATCCCGATGTCGAGCAGGTCCTGCACGTCGATCAGACCGATGGGTCGCTCGTCGGCGTCGAGCACCGGCGCCTGGTCGACGCGGTTCTCGCGCAGGAGGTGGTGGGCCTCCTCGGCGAGCTGGTCGCACGTGAGCGTCTTCGGCTGGCGCCCCATGAACTCGTCGACGGCCGCCCCGAGCAGAGCGATGTCGCCGCCCTCGAGCAGTCGACGCAGGTCGCCGTCGGTGAAGATCCCCGCGAGCTTGCCCTCGTCGTCGACGACGAGCGCGGCACCCGGTTTGCCCGGCGTCTTCGAGGTCAAGAGCAGTACGTCGGTCACCGAGGTGCCGAGCGCGACGAGCGGCAGCTCGTCGCCCTGGCGCATCAACTCGGCCACCGTCATCAAGCGCCGCCCGAGGCTGCCGGCGGGGTGGTAGAGCGCGTAGTCCTCGCGCTCGAAACCGCGCTCCGCCAGGACGACCATCGCCAGCGCGTCGCCGAGGGCGAGCATCGCCGAGGTCGAGGCCGTCGGAGCGAGCTTGAGCGGACAGGCCTCCTCGACCCGACCGATGTCGAGCACCTGGTCGACGAGGCCGGCCAGCGTCGACTGGCGCCGACCCATCATGCCGATGACCGCGGCGCCGATCTTGCGCGCGACGGGCACGACGGCGTTCACCTCGGCCGTCTCGCCGGAGTTGGAGAGGGCGAGCAGGATGTCCTTGGACCGCAGCCGGCCGAGGTCGCCGTGGAGCGCCTCGCCCGGGTGCAGGAAGATCGAGGGCGTGCCCGTGCTGGCCAGGGTGGCCGAGACCTTACCGCCGACGAGCCCCGCTTTGCCCATGCCCGTGACGACGACCATCCCGTCGCACGCCAGGATGCGTTCGACGGCCGCATCGAAGTCCTCGTCGAGCAGCTCCTCGAGCCTGGCGATCGTCTCCGCTTCGATGCGGATCACCTCGGCGGCGCGGGCGCGTCGCGTCGAGGGTGTGTGCGGTTGGTTAGCCAAGGGGTGGCGCGGCCCGGGTGTACGTCAGCGCGGGCGGTTCCGTTACGGATCGACTCGGATTCTAGCGGGCCGCCACGGGGCATCGAAGGGAGAAGCCGGGGCTCAGGGAGCTTGGGGTCGAGCGTCAGGGGGTGCTATAAACCCTCCTGAGCGGTTCGGCTCCACGTGGGCGGTGCCGGAACGGCCAAACAGGAAACTGCAGTGTTCTCCCCCGAACTTCTCGAGAAGGTCCTCATCGTCGCCTTCCTGATCCTCTCCCTGGGGATCCACGAGGCGGCCCACGCGTGGGTGGCGAACCTGTGTGGCGACTCGACGGCGAAGAACCTCGGGCGCATGACCCTGAACCCGATCGTTCACATCGATCTGTTCATGACGATCCTGTTGCCGGCGATCCTGCTCCTGTCGGGCTCGGGTTTCTTGTTCGGTGGCGCGAAGCCGGTGCCGGTCAATCCCCACAACCTGCGCAAGCCGCTGCGCGACATGATGTTCGTCGCGATCGCGGGACCGCTGTCGAACGTGATCCTCGCGGTCGTCTTCATGTTCATCTTCCGCATCCTGGTCTTCCAGGTCGGGATGGACTCGAACGCGCTCGCGCCAAAGGTGATGTACGCCTCGATGTACGTCAACCTGATCCTCGCGATCTTCAACATGCTGCCGGTCCCGCCGCTCGACGGCTCGCGGGTAATGGCCTACGTCTTGCCCTCGAGCCTGCGCGAGCAGTTCGTGAGCCTCGAGCGATTCGGGATGATCATCGTCTTCGCGCTGCTCTTCAGCGGAGTGCTGACCACTGTCCTGCGCGCAACGATTCTCCCGATGGTCCGATTCGTGCAGATCTTGGCGGGGGGCATATGATCGTGATGAGTCGCGAATTCACGGTCTGCCTGGAACAGGTCTTCCAAGGACCGATGGACCTGCTCCTGCACCTGGTGCGCGAACAGGAAGTCGAGATCCAGGAGGTCAAGCTCGCGACGGTGATCGAGGGCTACTTCGACTACCTCTCGAAGCTCGAGGACCTCGACATCGAGGTCGCCGGCGAGTTCCTCGTCATGGCCGCGACCTTGATGGCGATCAAGGCGCGTTCGCTGCTGCCGCGCGAGTCGGTCGAGCTCGAGGACGACCTCGACCCCGAGGACGAGCTGATCCAGCGCCTCGTCGAGTACCGCCGCTTCAAGAGCGCCGCCGACGACCTCGAGGACCGCTACGTCGACCGTTCGCGCAAGCGCCTGCGCGGCTACCCGACCGAGCTTCGGCACAACCGCCAGGAGAAGAGCTTCGACATCGGCGAGCTGACGTCGTGGGACCTGTTGGCGACGTTCTCGCGCCTGATGCGCGAGACGCTGCAGGGCCGCACGGTCCACATCCAGGGCGACCCGCGCCCGCTGCGCTGGTACGTGCACGAGCTGGGCCGCGTCTTGAGCACGCGCAAGCGCGTGTCGCTGCGCGAGCTCGTCACCGACCTCGACGGCGAACCGACCCGCTCGGGGCTGATCGGCTCCTTCTGCGCTCTCCTGGAGCTGATGCGCATGGGCATCCTCTCGGCCAAGCAAGAGGACCAGAATCAAGAGATCGAGATCGTCCTGTGCGAGGACGTCGGCACCGACCTCGAAGACATGATCGGGGCCGCGACGTTCATGGACGAAGGGGAAGAGGACGACGGCGAGCAAAAGGGCGACGTAGCGCCGGGCTGAACCGCGGCGGCGGGCGTGAGTGGCAACGCCGTCAAGTCGATCGCGACGCTGCCCGCAGGCCCCTGGATGATCCGACCCGGCTGGTTCCCTGGAACCCGCACGAGAGGCACAGGATCCCGTTGCTCCCCGGCGGTTGGAAGCGGCCTTGGTTCGAGCCGACGCGGAACTGCACCACGACGTCGCCGGCTTGCAGCTGTGCGGCGACCGGCGAGGCGAGCAGAGTCAGGCACGGGATCAGAGAGCGAGGGAGCATCCAACTGAGCCTAGTGGGGTGTACCCGAAGTTCGTCACATATGTTCGGCGGCTTTCGTGTGGGGGCAAGGCGCCGGGTTCTGTGCGTAGCCTCTGTGCTACTCACACCAGGGATAGATCCTGTCTTGGGGCAACGCCGCCACCGCGCGAAAGAGGCCGAACAGATGTGACGAACTTCGGGTACACCCCACTAGTGCAGGTCCGAGGGCCAAAGGGACGGTTCGCAAGCCAAGGGAACCTCGCAGGTTTGGGGAGGGTAGAGGCGACATGCTCGGGTCGCCGTGTCGTCGAATGTGGGGCCAGGTCGCGCAGCGTGGCGCCGCCCAACATCTATATCACTGCGGGCAAGTCACTTACGTCGCCTCTACTTGACTGGATTCCGCGAGAATCTGGACATCCTGCGCTGGACGATTGCGCACGGACATTCCATATTCCCCGCCTGCCCCAGTCCCGAGTGGGAACCCGGGATCCTCCCTTGAGCCCGGCGATCGGTTCCGGGGCCCTCCGACTCTCCGATGAAGAAAGAATCCCCCATGAGCGCCGCCGCCGACGTCACCGACGCCACCTGGGAAGCCAGCGTCCTGAACCACGAGACCACCGTCTTGGTCGACTTCTGGGCTCCCTGGTGCGGCCCCTGCAAGACGATGGGACCGTACGTCGACAAGCTCGCCGAAGAGTTCGACGGCCGGCTGAAGGTCGTCAAGCTCAACACGCAGGACAACACGGACGTCCCCGCGCGCTACGGCATCACCGCCATTCCGACCTTCATCGTGATCAAAGGCGGCGAAGTCGCCACGCAGATCGTCGGTGCGCAGAAGTACGACGCACTCAAGTCCGCGGTCGAACCGCACCTGTAGCCTGCGGGCACACACCTCTTCTAGCATCGCTTCTGGCACCACACTTGGCTGAGGGAGTGCGAGTCGTCTTCTTGGGATCGCCTCCCTTCGCGACCCCGGTATTCGAGAGCGTCCTCGCGAGCGACCACACCGTGTGTGCGCTCGTCACTCAGCCCGACCGCCCGCGCGGCCGCGGTCGCAAAGTGGAAGCCTCGCCACTCGTCGAGCGCGCCCGCGTAGCGGGTGTCGAGGTCGTGCAGCCAACGACGACGAAGGACCCCGAGTTCGTCGAGCGCATGAAGGCCCACGCACCCGACGTTCTGCTCGTCGCCAGCTACGGCGAGATCCTGCGCGCGGACGTACTCGAGCTCGCGCCCCACGGCGCACTCAACGTCCACGCGTCGCTGCTCCCGCGCTGGCGCGGCGCGTCGCCGATCCAGCGTGCGATCTTCGCCGGGGATCTACAGACCGGGGTCTCGATCCAGCGCATGGTCCTCGCGCTCGACGAGGGCGACGTCCTACTCGAAGAGCGCACGCCGATCGGCGCGGACGAGACAGCCGGCGAGCTCCTGCCGCGCCTCGCCATCCTCGGTGGCGAAGCCGCGGTGCAAGCGCTCGATGCGATCGCGGAAGGGTCGGCGCAGTTCACGCCACAGGACCCCGAGCGCGTCACGTACGCAAAGAAGCTGCGCAAGGGGGACGGCGCGATCGACTGGACGCGGCCCGCGGACGAGCTCGTGCGTCTGGTGCGCGCGATGAACCCGTGGCCGCTCGCACGCACGACCCTGCCCGACGGACGGGCGCTGGCGGTCTGGCGCGCGCGCGCGGAGGCCGGAGGCGACGCGGAGCCCGGCTCGCTCGTGCCGCGCGGAGAAGAGCCCGTCGTCGCGTGCGGATCCGGCGTCCTGCGGCTCCTCGAGGTCCAACCGGCAGGGAAGAACAAGATGGACGGGAACGCTTTCCTGCGTGGCGCGCGGCTCCCCGAGGGCACGCGCCTCGGCCAGCCGGAACCGGAGGTCTGATCGTGCCGCGCCTCGCCGCCTGGCAGATCCTGCGTTCGGGAAGCACGATGCCACTGCGCGAAGTCGACCGCTTCGCCGAGTGGCACTCGCTCGATCCGCGCGACCGCGGCTTGCTGCGGAGACTCGTCGGTACCGAGGTCCGCCGCCGCGGAACGCTACGCGCCATCGTGAACGCGTTCACCAACACCAAGCCGACCGCGGACGTCGCTGCGCATCTGCGGCTCGGCTTCGTGCAGCTCTTCTTCATGGACAGGGTGCCGCCGCACGCCGCCGTCTCCGAGACGGTCGGCGCGGCCCGGAATACCCTCGGCGCCGGACGCGCACGCTTCGTGAACGGCGTCCTGCGCACGGTCTTGCGCGAACGCAAGGAGGGCAGCTCTGGCGACCCGCAGCGCGACTTGGTCGGCAGCCCGTGGCACTTCGAACAGCCGCTCTTCCGCAACCCAGAGGAGCACGTGACGCTGTGGATCGAGGACGCACTCTCGATTCCCGCCGCGCTCGCCAAGCGTTGGATCAAGCGCTTCGGCCGCGAACCCGCGATCGCTCTGTGCGCAAGGCTGCAGGACGAGGCGACGCTCTCGGTGCGCGTCGTCAACACGGGGCGCGAGGCGCTGCAAGCCGAGCTCGCGGCGGCGGACATCGAGACGAAGCTCGGTCCCCATCCGCGTACGCTGCGCATCGACTCCAAGGCTCTCGAGAAACTGATCGCGTCGGACGCCTTCGCGCGCGGCGCGGTCGCCGTGCAAGGCGAGACCGCTCTCGCCGCCGCCGAGCTCGTCGAAGCCAGCGCCGGCGAGCGGATCCTCGAGCTGTGCGCCGCGCCTGGCGGGAAGACTTGCGTGCTCGCGGGGACGGGTGCGCAGGTGCTCGCCCTCGACCTCTCGCAGCCACGTCTCGCGCGCGCCTCGTCGGAGCTCGAGCGTCTGGATCTGCACGCGCACGTCAAGCGCGTCGCGAGCGACGGTGGCTCGGCGCTCGCGGACGCTCTGTTCGATGGAGTCTTGGTCGACGCTCCGTGCAGCAACACGGGTGTGCTCGACAAGCGCCCGGGCGCCCGCTGGCGGTTCGGCCCGGCGACCCAGCGGGACCTCAAGCAGGTCCAGGCACGCCTCGTCCAAGAGGGCGCGGCCCACGTCCGTCCCGGTGGACGACTCGTCTACTCGACGTGCAGCCTGGAGCCCGAGGAGAACGGACGCACCGTGCGCGACTTCCTTGCAGCGAACGAAGGCTGGGAGCTCGAGGTCGAGATCGAGGCCGTCCCGATTCGCGACGAAGACCCCGTGGACGGCGGGTACGCAGCACGACTGAGACGTGCCCGAACCTGAGCGGCTACACTCTCTGCCTCGACTCCTCCCAGAGGTTCCACCATGGCCAGATCTTCGTACCGCTCCCGACGCGACGACGACGAACGCGACGCCCCGCCCCACCGCCGACAGAACGCACCGAACATGGCGCCGCTGTTCGGCTTCCTGGTGCTCGCGGTCATCGGCATCGGCTTTGCCGGTTGGGTCCAGGGCAACAAGGCCGACGCGGCCGTCGAAGACCAGGACGAGGCCGCCAACAAGCCGGCCAAGGTCGACCCCTTCGCCGACATTCAGGAGGAGAAACCGCCCGAGCGTGGCGAGGGATCGACGCGCCTGCGCACGACCAACCGCGCGCCCGAGGGCCTCGAAAACGTCGCCAACTGGCAGAGCGCGCTGAAGCTCGCCGGACGCGGCCACGACCTCGCCGCCGAAGCGGAGGCCGCTAAGAAGGACGGCGACAACGCGACCTACAACACCAAGGGTCACGCGGCGTGGGAGAAGTTCAACGAAGCGCTCGAGAAGACGGCGGTGTGGGAGACGGAGATCGAGGGGCTCTTCGGCGACACCGACCGCCAGGTGCGCAAGATCAAGCGCGAGCGTTCGGCCTGGTTCAAGATGCTCGGCAAGTACCGCAAGACCGGGCAAGGGCAGTAGTTGGGCTTCGAGACGCGCGGGCGGCGAGCGCTCGTCACGGGTGCCTCGTCGGGCATCGGCGAGGCGGTCGCACGCCAGCTCGCGGAGAAGGGCTACCGCGTCGCGCTGCTCGCTCGCCGCGCGGAACGGCTCGAGCGGGTCGCCGCGAGCCTGGCTTCCGGTGAGCACGCCGGACATCTGCAGCTCCCCTGCGACCTGACGGACGTGGACGCGATCGACGCTTCGTTTGCGCGACTCCTGGACGCGTTCGGCGGACTCGACCTGCTCGTCAACAATGCGGGCGTCGGCTACCGGGCGCGCATCGAGGAGTTGGATCCGGACACGCTGCGCACGGTCTTCGACACGAACGTGTTCGCACTGCTGCTCGGCTGCCGTGCGGCACTGCCACTGTTGCGCAAGGGCGACGCGCCTGTCGTCGTCAACGTGGCGTCCGTCGTCGGCCGGCGCGGCATCCCGGGTCAAGCGGCCTACGCCGCGAGCAAGGCCGCGGTCTGCTCGATCGGGGAAGCGCTGCGCGTCGAGTGGGCGCCGGAGGGCATCGCCGTATGCACGTTGAACCCGGCATTGACGACGACCGGCTTCTTCGCGGCGCAGGCCAATCCCTCCAGCCTGCCGCATCCCGACCTGTCGACCGCGTCTGCCGCCGTCGACGTGGCGCGACACGTGCTCGAGCTGGATCGCGACCCCGAGCCTGAACGCTCGCTACGCTGGAAGTGGCGCCTCTTGGGCGTCGCGTCGGTGCTCGCTCCGCGCCTGGCCGACCGGATGCTCGTGCGCCGCCTGGGCGGCGGCTGGACGGCGCCGCCGCGCTGAACGCCTCGCTAGCCCGGACCTAGCCGAACTCGGGCATCGGCGGCAACTCGAGGTTGCTCGACGAGTCGCCGTTGCTTCCGCTTTCGCCCGAGCCGAAGCCATCGCTGACTTCCTCGAGCTCGTCCGCGTCGATCAGCGACGGCGGATCGACCTCCAAGCTGCCGAGGTCGTCATCGTCGACGTCCTCGAACTCGATCGAGCCGGCCTCTTCCAGCTCGTCGGCGGTGAGATCCTCGATCGTCGCCTCATCGAGGACCTCATCGAGGGCCTCATCGAGGGCCTCATCGAACTCGAGCTCGTCCTCGGGCAACTGATCGATCTCGAGCTGGACCGCCGCGTCGGCCTCGTCGAACATCGCGCTCCAGTCGCCACCGGCCTCGTCGTGCTTCTGCAGCGCCCCGAGGTGCTCCTTGAGCCAACGCCTGTTCGTCTCGACCGTGCCGACGACGGGCAGGATGACGAGGTCTGTCTCGGTGGACAGCAACCCGAGCACATTGGCTTGAACCATGCCCGGCAGGACGACGGTCAACGCTTGCCCGAACCGGCTGAGCGGGACGAGCCCGTGCCGGTACAAGAACTCGCAGTCCATCGCCTTCGCCAATTCGGGATCGACGGTGAGGACATCGATCGGAAGGAAAGGCAGGTTGAAGATCTCACATACGGTACGCGAGAGCTCCCAGTCCCCGACGATGTTCGACATCACCAGGGATTCGGCGAACGGGTGCGACCCGTCACGCGATTGCTGCAGGAGCTCGCGCAACGGCTCCAAATCGGCCATGCCGCGCTCGTGGAGCACTTCAGCAAGGCGGGCATTGTCGAGGCGTTGGGTGTACTTCAACGTTGATACCAGGCGCCGGGGGAGGCAACGGTGCGGGGAGATTCTCTCCACCTATCGGAGCGCTGGCCGGCGCGCTGGAGTGGAAGCGCGAATGAGGGCATTGAATACGCCCCCGAGCTCCCGGAAAACCTTTCCACCCGCGCCCAATCGGCGGCGCCGGCGTGTCTAGCAGCCCGTGGTGAAACTAGACGTCGAGGTCTGTGACTTCGAGCGCGTGCTTCTCGATGTACTCTCGGCGCGCCTCGACGCCGTCACTCATCAGAATCGTGAAGATCTCGTCGGCCGTGATCGCGTCCTCGAGCTGGACCTGATAGAGCGTCCGCGTATCCGGATCCATCGTCGAATCCCAGAGCTGGTCCGCGTTCATCTCGCCCAGACCCTTGTAGCGCTGGAGGTCGATGTTCGTCTGAGCGCTCCTCTGGACGAGGCTCGAGAGCTCGAGTAGCGAGCGAGTCTCGGTCGACTCCTTCGAGACGACCTTCCAGTGCCCGCCGCCGCGCAGGATCAGCCCGCGCTGTTCGATCGCCTGCAGCTGCTTGGCGAGCGCGTCGACACCAGCGAGGTGAGCGCTGACGACATCGGCGTCCGCCAGCAGGACTTCACCATCGGGACCGGAGTAGACCTTGAGCTCGCCGCTGACGGTCGCCTTCTGCAGCTCGAGGAAGTTCTCGAGCTCCTCCAGAGACTCGAAGAAGTGGTCGGTGCGGCCCGCCCGTGCCCAGTGCGTCGGAAGCTTCTCGCCGTCCCAGCGGTCGAGGAAATCCGCGAACGGCAGCTCGGCCCAACCCGGAACGACGCTGACGGCGAGCTCCTCGAGGTGCTGCAGCTCTTCGCACAGCTCCTTTAGCTCGGCGCCCGACCAGCTCTTGTCCGCGTTCGCGTCCTCGATCGTGACCGACGCGGTGCCCTTCTCGATCAAGAGGCGGCGCAGCGCCGCTTCGTCGGTGACGTACGTCGACTGCTTGCCCATCGTCACCTTGTAGAGGGGCGGCTGGGCGATGTAGAGGCGCCCCGCTTCGATCAGCTCGGGCATCTGGCGGAAGAAGAACGTCAAGAGCAGCGTGCGGATGTGGGAACCGTCCACGTCCGCGTCCGTCATGATGATCGTCTTGCCGTAGCGCAGCTTCTCCAGGTCGAACTCTTCGGCGATGCCGCAGCCGAGCGCGGAAATGATGAGCTGGATCTCGAGGTGCCCGAGCATCTTGTCGAGCCGTGCCTTCTCGACGTTCAGGATCTTGCCCTTGATGGGCAGGATCGCCTGGATGCGCCGGTCGCGACCCATCTTCGCGGGACCACCCGCGGAATCACCCTCGACGATGTACAGCTCGGTCTCGTCCATGTTCGAGCTCTGACAGTCGGCGAGCTTGCCGGGCAGGTTGCCGCTGGCGAGCGCCGACTTGCGCCGGACGAGGTCACGCGCCTTGCGCGCAGCGTCGCGCGCCTCCTTGGCGCGCACGGCCTTCTGCACGATCGTTTTGGCGGCCGCGTTGTTCTCCTCGAGATACGTTCCGAACAACTCGGACACGACCGACTCGACGACGCCCTGCGCCTCGCGGTTGCCGAGCTTGTCCTTCGTCTGGCCCTCGAACTGTGGGTCGGGAACCTTGAGCGAGAGGATCGCGCTCATGCCCTCGCGGAAGTCGTCGCCGCTGGGCAGGTCGTTGCCTTCCTTGACGAGCTTCTCGCTCTTCGCGTAGTTGTTGAGCGTCCGCGTCAGGCCGGCTTTCAGGCCCGCGAGGTGCGTGCCGCCGCCGTGTGTGTTGATGTTGTTGACGAACGTGTACACCGTCTCCTGGTAGGAGTCGGTGTACTGCAGCGCCACCTCGACTTCGTACTCCGCCTTGGGATCGTCAGGCGAAGGCACGACCTTCTGGAAGTGGACGACCTCGGGGTGCAGGACCGTCTTGTTCTTGTTGATGTGGCTGACGAACGTCCGCAGCCCTTCGGGAAAGCAGAACTCCTCCTTGCCACCCGTGCGTTCGTCCTCGAGCTCGATTCGCAACCCACGCGTGCCCATCAGGTACGCCGTCTCGCGCAGGCGTTTCTCGACGGTCGGGAAGTCGATCTCGAGCGTCGTGAAGATCTGGTTGTCGGGCTTGAAGATGATCGTGGTGCCGGTGCGTTCCGTCGAACCCGTGACGGTCAGCTCCTGCTGACGCGCCCCACGGGTGAACGACATCTCGTACACCTTGCCTTCCTTGTGCACCTCGACCTTCAGCCACTCCGACAGCGCGTTGACGCACGAGACGCCGACGCCGTGCAGACCGCCGGAGACCTTGTACGACTGGTCGTCGAACTTGCCGCCCGCGTGGATCTTGGTCAGCACGACCTCGACAGCGGGGATGTTCTCGGTCGAGTGCATCCCGACGGGAATCCCGCGACCGTCGTCGTCGACCTGGATCGAACCATCCTCGCGCAGCACGACGCGGCACATCGTCGCGTGTCCGGCGAGGCCTTCGTCGACCGAGTTGTCGACGACTTCCCAGATCAAGTGGTGCAGGCCGCGTACGTCGGTGTCGCCGATGTACATCGCCGGCCGGACCCGGACCGCTTCCAGTCCCTCGAGGACTGTGATCGAGTCGGCGCTGTAGGTCGGGTTCGGGTTCTCGTCGGTCATCGTCATCGCTTGAGTTTGAAACTCATCCGTCGGATTTTATCTTTGCCCAAGTGCTCGTTGGTGAGCACTCGGTAGCGCTCGCCGGTGAAGCTCTTGAGCTCTTGAAGGTGGGCGGCGGACTCGACCTCGACGGTCAGCACGCCGCGCTGAAAGGAGACCGCGCGCGCACGTCGCGAAAGCATCTCGCCCACGACGGCCTTCCACGCTTCGAAGACGCGCCAGTCGCCCAGCTTCGCGCCCAACCCGCTGACCTCGAGGTACTGGGTCATCGCGTCGCCGACGGAGGACATGCCCCCGCGCCGGGTGGGTTTGCGGTCAGGACGGCTCACGTCGGCGGGGTGGAGGCATCGATCGTGATCGGCATCACGACGTAGACGTAGTTCTCACCCAGGCAGAACTTGCCGGGGCTGTTGCGCTCGTTGAACTCGAGGCGGATCGTGTCGTTCTCACAGTGCTTGAGGCCGTCGAGCACGAAGTCGGGGTTGAAGGCGATCTCCGCGTCTTCGCCCTTGAAGTCGACCTCCATGTGCGCCGTCGCGAGACCGCGTCCCACCGACTGGCCAAACAGCTCGAGCTCGTTCTTCTTCGTCTTCAGCCGCACGGCCCGCGCCTCGTCTCCGGTCACGTTCGCGACGAGTCGTAGCTTTTTGCTGAACATTTCCCGGTCGGCCTCGAGCGCGTTGGACGTCTCGGTCGGCACGACCGCCGCGTAGCGCGGAAAGTCACCGTCGATCAGACGCGCGAAGATCTCCGCCCCCCGCGTCTTCAGACCAACCTGGTTCTCGCCGAACGAAAGGTGGATCTGATCGAGCGGGTCCGAAATCACCCGGCAGAACATCTGCATGCCCTTGGTGGGGATGATCGCACTCGTCTCGGGCGCCTTCGAGCCATCGACCGGCGTCGTCGTCAAGGCGAGCCGCCGTCCGTCGGTGGCAACCAAGCGCAGGATGTCGTTGTCGATTTCGGTCAGAACGCCGTGCATTGCGTAGCGCCCCGGCTCGCGCGCTGCCGCGAACGAGGTCTGCGTCACGAGCTTCGTGAAGCTGCCGCCCTGCATCGTGACGTTCCCGTCACCGGAGAACCGCGAGATCACCGGGAACTCGTCCGGGTCGATCGTGACGAGCTCGCACGAGTCGGCGCCACTGGTGATCTGGCACTTGCCTTCCTTCGTTTCGAGCGTGACGGTCTCGCCGGAGAGATCGCGCACGAAGTCGAGGGTCACCCGTGCAGGGATCACCGCCGGTCCGGGATCGGTCACCTCGACGTCTTCGATTCGGAACCGAACGGAGACTTCGAGATCGGTGCCTACGAGTTCGAGCGCGTCGTCGGTCGCAACCAGACAGACGTTCTCCAGCACCGGCCGTGTGCTCTTGGCCGGAACGACGTTGTTCGCGATGGACAACCCTTCGCGCAACTTCTCTCGATCACAGATGACCTTCATGCCAGGAGGATGCCAGTGGGCAAGATGGGGGGAGTGTTAGGGGGGTGACAGTTCTCCCCAGTCCTGAGAAGAAAGAAGTTCTTCTTCTTAACAGGGGGGGGCCGAAATTGGGGATGAGTGGACGGGTCGGCGCTACAAGCAGCGTGTTTGCAGTGATTTGGCGACGCTTCAACCGTGTGGGTCGACGGCATTCGAGCGTGGGTGTTCTGTGGGTATCGTCGGGATCTTCCACGGCTGTCCAGAGCGTCGCGGGCGAGCTCGGGGCGAGGGTCGAGTTGCCCCCGAAACGTCCCCGAAGATCGCTCACTTCTCCCCGGCCGGGTCCACCTTGATTCCACGGTTCGTCCACAGACCCGAAGGCGGTCTCGCCGGCAGAATCGAGGCGTGGAACGGACGCGGGCGCGGCCGTGCGGGAGAGCCTCCATAGGGTAGGGGAGCGGAGGGCCGGTGTCGACGTTCGAAGCGCGCCTATCGTCGCCCCAAGGCGCTGTGCGGCAAGCGCTTAGGACACTTGTCCAGCGCGGCGACAGGCCTGCCGGGCGCATGCTCGCGCGCGGAGGCGTCACACCCGCTCCCAGGAGCGCACAGGGCGAGCCGATCGCGCGCGCGGCCTTGCGGTACACGGGAGTTCTCCACGGCCGCGAGAGGGCCTCGCAGGGGCACGAACGAGGGGTGCCCAGGGGGGGCTGCAACACGCTCGACCCCCTCAGGTGTCGAGGCCAGCCCCGTTGAGGGAGCGGAGGAAACCGTCGACCGTCGAGTGGCAGTGGGTGTCCTCGGTCGTGACGCGGGTGATCTTGTTGACCGCGTGCAGGACGGTCGAGTGGTCGCGCCCGCCGAAGTACCCGCCGATCTCTTCGAGCGAATGGTTGGTGATCCTGCGGGCGAGGAACATGGCCACCTGGCGCGGGAACGCGATGGAGTTCGTGCGCTTCTTCGACTGCAGATCGGAGAGCTTGACACCGTAGTGCTCGGTGACGACCTCGATGATGTCGTTCATCGACGGGGCGCCGCGCCGGACCTGGAAGATGTCTCGCAGGGCCTCGCGCGCGAGATCGGGGACGATGCGCTTGCCGGTCAGGCTCGAGTAACCGAGCAGGCGCGTCACCGCGCCCTCCAGCTCCCGCACGTTGCGGGTGACGTGTTCGGCGATCAGCTGCGCGACGTCGTCGGGCATGTCGCAGCCGCGCTCGCGGCTCTTGCGCTTGACGATCGCCATGCGCGTCTCGTAGCAGGGCGGCTCGATCTCCGTGACCATGCCCCACTTGAAGCGAGACACGAGTCGCTCCTGCAGCGTCGGGATGTCCTTGGGCGGACTGTCGGACGACAGCACGATCTGCTTCGAGTTGTTGTAGAGCGTGTTGAACGTGTGAAAGAACTCCTCCTGCGTGCGCTCCTTGTTCGCGAGCAGGTGGATGTCGTCCACGACCAGCACGTCGACGTTGCGGTACTTGCCGCGAAACTCCGTCAGGTCGCCGTTCTCCAGAGCGCTGATGAAGTGGTTCACGAACGTCTCACAGGACAGGTACAGGATCCTGTAATCCGGAAAGCGCTCGAGGATGAGGTAGCAGAGGGACTGCAGGAGGTGCGTCTTGCCGACGCCGACCTGCCCGTGCAGGAAGAACGGGTTGTAGGTCTTGCCCGGCGACTCGCCCGCACCCATGGCGGCGGCGTGGCCGAAGCGGTTGCACGGTCCGACGACGAAGTTGTCGAAGGTGTACTTGGAGTTGAGCGAGACGTCGCTGTTGACCATCAGCCCACCGGGGCGATCCGCGCGCGTCGTCGCCGACGCCCTCTGTGCACTGGAGTGATTCGGCGCACCGGGGGCGTGTGTCGCTGCCGCGGAGGCCGGGTCGTCGACCTCCGCGCGCTGGGCGGCCTCCGCCTTCAGGGTCAGTTCCGGATCGATGACAATCTCGATCCGGCGCTTGGTCCCGAGGGTCGAGAGGACCGCCTGCTCGAGCATGTCGCGGTAGTAGCGACCGATCCAGTCGCGTGCGAACTCGTTCTGCACCGCGAGCACGACAGCGCCGTCCGTGACGCGCACGAGCGCCGAGCGTCGAAACCAAGTTTCGTACTGCTCGGGCAGGATCCGGCGCTTCAGGTCTTGCCTGAGGCGATCCCAGGCCGTGGTGATGTCGACGTCCGGATCATTCGAGAGCGTTTCGTTGTCCTGTTGCGGAACCGCGTCTGCTTGCGCGGTGTTCTCGACGGAGGGGGGGTTGGGGGTCGAGAGAGGTTCCGTATCGTTCATCGAATCGAAGAATCCCCGGACGATGTTCCGAAGTCCACTCGATGGCGCCGGGGGGGGGGACGCGCACGCAAACCATCGAGTGTCGATCGCAGCCTAGCGGCGAGAGAGCGATAGCCGAAGAAAGGGGCCGTTACGAAGGCTCTCGAGAGCGAGAGCTCATGTCGTTCGAAGACACGTGCGAAGATTCGGGGGGTCCTGACTCATGACAACTCGAGTCGCGACGCGGTCGCGATCGGCAGCTTGCTTCGGGTCAGGTGCGGTGAGTTCGCCGTGCGCTTCGGAATGGTTGGGCATTACACCGCTGCCCACCAGCGATCGCAACGAGAACCGCCGATCTGTTCACGCGATCTTCGCACGCGTGCCCCAAAGTTCGGACTTAGGTCCGTTCACCGAGTGTTCTCGACATGATGTCCACAGCGATGTGCACATCGTCGCGCGTCGTCGTGCGTCCGAGCGACAAGCGCAAGCCCGAGCGCGCAGCTTCTTCCGACATGCCCATCGCACGCAACACGTGCGACGGTTCGAGCGAACCGCTCGCGCACGCCGAACCCGCGGAGACTTCCAATCCAGCGAGGTCGAGACGCGTCACGAGCACGCGTCCGTCGATGCCAGGGATCGCAACGTTGAGCGTGTTCGGCAACCTGTCCGAAGCGTCAAGCGCGGGACCGAGGAGACAAGCGTCGGGTAACGCAGTGCGAAGTTCATCCCAGAGGAGGTTCGCGAGTTCAGAAACACGCTGCGCGTACTCGCGTTGTTCTTCGACTGCGAGGCGCACGGCGAGGGCGCTCGCGGCGGCCGCGGGAACGTTCTCGGTACCCGGACGCAGCTCGATCTCTTGTCCGCCGCCGAACATCAGTCCGTCGATGCGTGTTCCCGCGGCACGGAACAAGACGCCGCAACCGGTCGGCCCTCCGATCTTGTGCGCAGAGAACGAAGCCGCATCGATGCCCCGCGCGCGTAGCGCGACGGGCACGCGACCGAGCGCCTGCACCGCATCGACGTGTAGGCGCGGACGGTTCGCGCCGTAGCGCTCCTCCAGGCTTCGTGCGAGCGTCTCGATCGGGTTGATGACGCCAACTTCATTGCCGGCGGCCATCACCGACACGAGTGCCGCCCCCTCGGCGGCGTTCACGATCGCATCGACGTCCACGCGGCACTCCGGGTCGACCCCGACGCGCGTCACCGAGAACCCCTGCTGCTCGAGCACCGCCGCCGGATCGAGCACGGCGGCGTGCTCGACAGCCGTCGTGACGAGGCCGCCGGCGCCCGCCGCCCGGCCACTCGCACGCAGGATGCCAAACAGTGCGAGGTTGTTCGCCTCGGTGCCGCCGGAGGTGAAGATCACCTCGTCCTCGGTGACGCCCAGCGCACTGGCTACTTCCTCGCGTGCCTCGTCGAGGATCTGGCGCGCCCAGCGCCCCGCGGCGTGCACGCTCGAGGGATTGCCCTCGACGGCGTCGAGCGTGGCGAGCAGTCGCTCGCGCACCTCCGGGCGTATCGGCGTCGTCGCGTTGTGGTCGAGGTAGACGCGCTTCACGGCCGTCCGGTCGGCGTTCGGTCCTCGATGAGCAAGCGTCGATAGAGATCGGTGTAGTGCGCGACGATCCGGCGCCGCTCGAAATGTTCCTCGCACCGCGCGCGCGCCGCGCGGCCCATCTCGCGCGCACGCTCGCGGTCCACGAGCAACGCGCGCAGCTTCGCCGCGTACGCGGCTCGGTCGTCCGCCGGCGCGAGGAAACCGGTCACGCCGTCGACGACGACCTCGCCGACTCCGCCGACGTCGGTCGCGACGACCGGTGTCGCGCACGCCATCGCCTCGAGCGCGCTCAGACCGAACGACTCGTCCTGGCTCGTGAGGGCGTACACGTCGGCCGGCGACAACAGCTCGGGCAGCGCATCGCGCATGCCGAGGAAGCGTACGCGCCCGGCGAGGCCGTGTTCCTGCGCGACGCGTCGCGCCTCGTCCTGCTCGGGCCCGTCGCCGACGAGGGTCAGGTGCGCGTCCGTGCCCTCACTCGCTTCGGCGAACGCGCGCACGAGCCACGGCACACGCTTGACCCGTCGGAAGTTCGAGACGTGCACGGCGCTCGGCGGTCCGTCGGCCTGTCCGTTCGGTCGGAAGGTCTCGAGGTCGACGAAGTTCGGGATCACGTCGATGTCGAACGGGCACTGTTTCCCGTCGCCGAAGTTCTCGCGCGTCCGCTCGGCGAGCGCGGACGAGACGGTCGTCACCGCGTCGCTGGCGCGGATCGTGTACTGCGTGAGGGGGTGATACGACGGTTCGTTGCCGACGAGTGTGATGTCGGTCCCGTGCAGTGTCGTCACGACCCGCGGCGGCGGCCGGTCGCTACAGTCGCTGCGCGCGGCGTCGCGTGCGAGGATCGCGCTGACGGCGTGCGGCAGGGCGTAGTGCGCGTGCAGGATGTCGAGCCCGGTCGAGCGGTGCAGGTCGAGGATGCGCGACGTGATCGCCAGGTCGTGCGGCGTCGAGTGGAAGAGCGGGTACGGAACGCCCTGCGCCACGTGCACCTCGACCGGTCCGGGCGAACGCGCGAGGCGCGGCGGCACGTCGTGCGAGAACAGGTGCACGCAGTGACCCTCATCCGCGAGCGAGAGCGCCAGCTCACTCGCGACAACGCCCGACCCGCCGTACGTGGGGTGGCAGATGATGCCGATCTTCAGACACGAGTCCATCGCGTGAAGACGGTTAGGACCTGCGGGAGGACTTGGGAAGGGGAGCCCTCTGGCGTGGACCGCGTTGGCCACACACCTCAGGTCGGTCTTCCCCGAGGTAGTAGCCGTAGTCGCGGACGGGGAGCGATCTACGCGGAACGCTGAGTTGGGCGTCGCCGTTGGGGCTCGCCGGTTCCTCGGCGACGTCGATTTCCGGTTCGGTTTCCGGTTCGGGCTCGACGTCGAGCACTTCCGAGTCGCGAGCCGGCAAGTCAACGAGAGCGGGCGTCCGGGCCGCAACGTGGACGAGGGGTTCGCGTGCCGCTTCGACTTCGTGTTCGGACGCCGGAGCCGAAGCCGCAGCGGCGGCGAGCGCGCGTGGCGCGACGTCCGGCTCGGGTTCCGGTTCCGGGACGCGCACCGGGACGTGCACTGTTTCCGTTGCGAGCTCCGCTGCGGGAGCCGGGACGGGAACGATCGTGTGCGGTTCGAGCTCGGGTTCCGCGTCGGGGGCTTGCTCTGCCTCGCGCTCGGGTTCCGCGTCGCGTTCGACGACGTCCGAATCCGCGGCCGCCGTTTCGAGTGGCTCCGGCGGTGGGGACACGAGATCCAGCTCCGCGTCACTCGCCCCCTGCTCCGGCGACGGGAACAGACTCTCCGGTTCCTGCCCGATGAGCTCACGCGCGAGCTGCATGTAGTCGAGCGCGCCCTTCGAACCGGCCGCGTACTCGAAGATGGAGCAGCCGTAGCTGGGGGCCTCGGCGAGTTTGACGTTGAGGCGAATCTTGGACTCGAACACGCGACCCGGAAAGTACTTGCGGACTTCGGCGAGGACTTCGCGCGCGAGCTTCAGACGGCTGTCGTACAGACAGGGGAGGATGCCGGTCAGCTCGAGCTCCGGCTGGATGCGACGCTTCAGGAGGTCGACGACCTCGACGAGCTTCGTCATGCCCTGGAGCGCGAAGAACTCCGTCTGCAGCGCGACGATCACTTCGCGCGCGGCGACGAGTCCGTTGACCGACAGGAGGCCGAGGCTCGGCGGGCAATCGATCAGCACGTAGTCGGCGGGCTCGCTACCTTCCGCTTCGATCGAGCTACGCTCCCAAACGTCGATCGCATCCGCGAGCACCGTCTCGCGCCCGATTGTGCTGGCGAGCTCGAGCTCCGCACCGGCGAGATCGAGGTGGCTGGGCGCGAGCCGCAGGTTCTCGTGGTCGGTCGCCACCAGTGTTCCCGTGAGGGGGGCGTCGCCGGTGAGGACCGTATACGTCGAACCCGACGCGCCCCCAGGCTCGACGCCGAGGTGCAGCGTCAGGTTGGCCTGGGGGTCCATGTCGATCACGACGACACGACGCCCCAGTCGCGCGAGCGCGGCACCGAGGTTGGCGACGGTGGTGGTCTTGCCGACCCCACCCTTCTGATTCATGACGGCGATGCGTCGCATGCGGGCCCACCCGACGGCTGGAGCTCGTCGAGGGCGCAAGAGTGTACCGATTACTGCCTGAGCATTCCGATCAGCGGATCGTCGATGGACACGGGGCCGACGTGGAGCAACGGCTCTCCGTACCGGGCTCCCACCGACTCGCCCCAATAGCGGGCCTTGGTGACCATCCGCTCCAGGATGTCGGCCCCGAACAAGAAGTGCTCGCCGTCGTCGTCCTCGTCCGCGGGCCTGAGTTGGCTCGCGTAGCACCGGACGACCTCGACGCGCTCGTCCCACACGGGCCCGACGTCGACGACGAACGTGGGCTGGTGGGCCACGTGGCTCGTGAAGTGGTACAGGCCCTTTGCCCGGTGGGCGGAATCGCCGCTCTCCGCGGCCAGCCTCGAGAGCCCGGCCAGGTACCAGGCTTCCCGCGCGAGCCGTCCCGTGGCGATGTGGTCGGGGTGCAGGTCCTCGACGTGGTGGGCCAGGACGGCGTCCGGGCGGTGCTTACGCATCAGCGCCGCGAGCCGCTCCCGGGCGTCCGTCGTGACCTCGACGCGCCCGTCGGGCAGCTCGAGGTTCTCGCGTGCCAGGAGGCCGAGGAGCTCGCTCGCACGCGTCGTCTCCGCGTCACGGTTCGCGCGCGTCCCGCGCGTCCCCATCTCCCCCCGAGTCACGTCGACGACCCCGACGCGGCAGCCCGCGCGGACCAGCCTGAGGATCGTCCCCCCCGCTGAGATCTCGGCGTCGTCGGGGTGGGCGCCGACCACCAGCACGTCGAGCTTCATGCGCTCTTCTCCTCGTCGTTCGGTCCGTCGATGTGCACCACCAGATGCTCGCTCGCCACCGCCGGCAGCTCCGCGTAGAGGTCCTCGATCCACTGCGGGGTCCAGCGCGCGCTGAAGGCGAGCGGGCCGAGGACGCGCTCCTGGGGCCGGCCGAGCGGCATGAGCGTGTTGTTCAGGCGCCGTACGTGGCGCGCACCCTTGCCGAATTTGTTGGCGTACACGCGCTCCGCCTTCTGCAGGACCTTCTCGATCGAGCCCTTCGCGCGGCTCGCGGCACGCTTCAGGTTGACCCCGAGCGCGGGGTCGAGCTCGGCGAGCTCGGCGCGGTGCGCGAGGATCGCGGCCTGCACGTCCTCGGTGACGGCGCGTAGCTTCGCGATCACCGGCGGCGGAGCATCGTCGGCTTGCGCCGCGAACTCACCCGCCGCGGCGAGCACCGTGCGCAGGTCGGTTTCGACGCGGCCCAGGGCGCCCCGCACCTCGGGCTCGACGAGCGTGCATGACACGCGGGGCACGAACACGGTGCGTGGCAGGGCGCACGCGTCGCGCACCGGACCGAGCTGCGCGTGGTAGGCGAGCTCGCCCCAACCACCGACGTACGCGCATGTCGGAAACACGGCATCCTGCGCGAGCGGCCGCAGCAGCGCGCCAGGCGAGAAGCCGGCCGGATCATCGACGATCTCGGCCGCGAGCTCCGCCGGCGTGCGCGACCCGGCCTCCCCGTCGTAGCGAAAGCCCTCGCCACCGGCGCGCAGGGCGTGTCGGCCGTCCGCGTCGACACGGAACACGAGCGCGGCCTCGTGCGGATCGATCGCGGGCGCCTCGAGGGCTTCGGTGCCGCGCACCAACGCGGCCAGCGGGTCCGTCGCGACGACGTCCGCCAGCGCGCGCGACAACGGGGCGCGAATCCAGTCGGGCTCGATGACGACGAGCCCGTGCGTCCCCAGGAGCGCGGTGAAAATGCGCGAGAGCGCGCGCGCGAGCGTCTCGCCCTGGCGCGGGAAGAACAGTTCGGTGGCCTCGGCGATGTGTGGGTAGTTGCCGTACATCTGCTCGACCGCGGCGCGCGTCGCCCCGAGCCCATGGCGCTCGTCGTCGAGCTCGAAGGCGGAGATCGGCTTCTTGCTCGACGACATCCCCGTGACGCCGATCTTCTGCAGATCGTTGTTGCGGTTGACCTGGTAGGCGTGGTTCACCTCGGCCAAGTCGTGGTCGTCGGCGTGGTTCCAGAAGATCGGCACGACCGGAGTGCCCCACGCGCCCGACAGCTCGCCCGCGAGGCGGCAGGCCTGCAGCGCCTTGTACAGCGAGTACAGAGGAGCGGTCAGGAAACCCGGTTGTTGCCCCGTCACGACGGCGAGCGTGCCCTCGTTGCGCAGCACGTTCAGCGAAGTTTGAACGCGTTCAGGTGCGTCCAACGCCTCGAGGTGCGGGCGGATCCCGTCGACCAGAGGCCCGCGCTCGCCGCTGTCGTGGCGATCGGCGGGGCGCGTGACGTCGGCCGTGCGGCGTGCGACACGGATGCCGCCGGCCTCGCCCGTCGCGAGCGCGGTCCGAGCGAGCGCGCTGAGACTCAGCGTGTCCGCGGGCAGGTGTTCGAGGCGAATGGCCACGGGTCGATCCGTCAGTGGCGCGCGGCGATGGCGTGCGCGAGCTGTTCGGCCATTTCGTCGAGCGCGGCGCGCGTCGCGTCGCGCCAGTTCGTCTCGGAACGCCTCTCGTACGCGTACAGGATGCCGCGTGACGAATTGACGATCGCGCCGAGCCCGTCCTCGCCGAAGCCCGCCGCGACGTCCGCCGCCCCCGCGCCCTGGGCGCCGAATCCGGGCAGGAGGAAGGGCGTGCGCGGCAGGAGCCGTCGCAGCTCCGCGAGCTCTTCGGGGTGCGTCGCGCCGACGACGGCGCCGACGTCGGACCAGCCGCCCTCACCGACGAGCTCCGCGCCCCAGGCCTCGACGGCTGCCGCGACGCGGCGCGCGAGCGGCGGTTCACCGGTCGCTTGGAATTCGGCGCTCGAGGGATTGGACGTGCGCACGAGCACGTACAGCCCCGCTTCGTTGACCTCGCACGCATCGAGGAACGGGCGCACCGAGTCGGTGCCGAGGTAGGGGTTGATCGTCACGGCGTCGCAGCGCGTGGCTGCGTCCGCGCCCGGCTCGCCACCGAGGAAGGCGGCTGCGTAGGCAGCGGCGGTGCTGCCGATGTCGCCACGCTTGACGTCGCCGATCACGACGAGGCCCGCCGCCCGTGCGGCACCGACGACGCGCTCCCACGCCGCCACTCCGTCCGCTCCGTACAGCTCGAAGAACGCCGACTGCGGCTTGACCGCCGGCGCGCGATCCGCGACGAGCTCGACGACCTGGCACAGGAAGTCGCCGATCGCTCGCGCCTTCTCCGCGCGCGACGCACCCGCATCGTGGACGGCCGCGAACTCGGCGGGGATCGAGGCGGGGTGGGGATCGAGGCCGACGAGACACGGGTTGCCCTTGGTCCGGACGGCGGCGTGGAGTCGGTCAGCGTAGTGCATTGGCGCCACACGGTACGCGCTCGGGGCGCGGCGTGACCAGTCCGGGCCTGGGCCGATCGGTCCGCCGGCGCACCGTCAGCGTCCGATCCCGAGGAAACGGCGCCCGACGGCGTCCGCGACCGGCAGACCGGCTGGCGTCAGGCGCACGCGGTCCCCCTCGCGCTCGACGTGCCCGGAGCGCTCGAGGGAGGCGACCACCTCGAGCGCGGGGTCGCGGTCGGCGCCCCCCTCGAAGCCCGCCGTGGCGCGCGCGCGGGCGGGCTCGACGCCACGTGCGAGCCGCAGCCCTAGCCACCACGTCTCGCCCAATCGCGCGACTGGCCCGAGCTCCTCGCTCCAGACGGCCGCGTTGCCGTCCGCTCCGATGCGCGCGAGGTACGAGGCGATGCCGCGCACGTTGCCCGCGCGGGCGTGCCCGACCTTGCTGACCGCGCTCGGCCCGATGCCGACGTAGGGGCCGTTGTTCCAGTAGTTGACGTTGTGCTCGCAGGCCTCGCCCGGCCCCGCGTAGTTGGAGATCTCGTACGGCTCGAGCCCCGCCCGCGCACAGGCGGCGCGCGTCGTGTCGAGCATCGCCAGCTCGTCTTCCTCGGGGACGCCGGCGATCGAGCCGCGCTGCAGCTCGAGGTGAAAGCGCGTGCCCGGCTCGAACGTGAGGTTGTAGGCCGACAGGTGGTCGGGTTCGAGGGCGAGCACCCGCTCGAGCTCGCTCTCCCAGCGCGCCGGACTCTGACCCGGCGCGGCGTAGATCATGTCGACGTTGACGTGGTCGAGCCCGGCGGCGCGCGCGGCATCGTAGGCGCGCAGCGCTTGCGCGCTCGTGTGCACGCGCCCGAAGCGCGCCAGCGTGGCGTCGTCGAGGCTCTGGACTCCGAGCGAGACGCGTCGCACGCCGAGCCGCAGGAGCGCGCGCGCTTTGGCCTCGTCGAGGCTCTCGGGATTGCACTCCGCGGTCACTTCCCGCGCCGAGGCGCGCCAGCCCGTCAGCGCATCCAGGCGGTCCAGCAGGTGCGCGAGCTGGCCTTCGGTGAAGAGCGACGGGGTGCCGCCGCCGAAGAACACGGTGCGGGGCGAACGTGGGGCCCGTCGCTCCGCCTCGCGCAGAATCGCGGCGCTCATGCCGTCGACGTCCTGGTCCTCGTCCGGCACCGAGAAGAAGTCGCAGTAGTGGCACTTCGCCGCGCAGAAGGGCAAGTGCACGTAGAGCGGCGTTCCGGCCTTCGCGCGCGACAGGGGCGGGACCGGGCGCGTCTTGGGTGACGTCGAGAACGGCGAGGCCATAGCCTGGCGATTCTACGCCGTGGGCGGGGCGCGGCGGCCCGCCGGCCTACTCTTCCCCCATCACCCCGTAGAGCTTGTGCAACGCCTCGTGCTCGATCTGCCGCACGCGCTCGCGCGTCAGGCCGACGACCTTGCCGATCTCCTTCAGCGTCATCGGCTCGCCGTTTCCGCTGCCGAGTCCGTAGCGCAGCCGCAGGATCGTCGCCTCGCGCTCGTCGATGACCGCGAGGAGCTCCTCGAGCCGGTCGAGCAGGTCGGTGTGGACGATGTGCTCCTCGGGGCTGATCGCGCGCTCGTCCTCGACGGTGTCCTGGTTGGCGGAGAGGATGTCGAGCGACACCTGGCTCCCCGTTCCGTTCGATTCGATCGTGCGCTTGAGCAAGGGCCAGCTCTCGCGCGGAATACCCAGCTCCTGGGCGACCTCGTCGACGGTGGGCGTGCGCCCGAGGTGGTAGGTCAGCTCGGCTGACACCCCGCGCCATTTCGAGATCATCTCGGACATGTACCCCGGTACGCGGACGGACTTGACCGTGTTGGTCAGGGCGCGCCGGATCGACTGCTTGATCCACCAGGTGCCGTAGGTCGAGAAGCGGCAGCCCGCGGCGGGGTCGAACTTCTCGGCGGCCTTCATCAGACCGATGTTGCCCTCGGCGATCAGGTCCTGGAGAGAGAGGCCCCGTTCGGAGTAGATCTTGGCGATGGAGACCACCAGGCGGAGATTGGCGCGGATCAGGTGTTCGCGCGCCTCCAGATCACCGCCTTGAATGCGGTGACCGAGCTCCTGCTCCTCACCCGCGGTGAGGAGAGGGACCTCGTTGATCTCCTGGAGATAGGTCTCGAGACAGCGTTCGGCGGAAATGGCGCGGCTCCCTTTGGATCAGGCGGCTTCCTGGAGTGCCGGGGATGGGGAGGAAGACACCGCCACTTTCGACTTTGCATTCGGGCGTTCTTGAGGGCGATGGCTCTCTCGGGCCTACGCTCATGTAAGATGGTCCCCGCCCCGCGGGCGGTCAGCGGGGGGTTGGAAAGGCGATCGCGACCCGTATGACGGAAAGCTCCCTCGAAAAAGTCGTCCCGGAACGAGACTTCGCGCCGGTTCTGCAGTGCCAGAGTCTGAGCCTGTTCCGATTGGCCAACACTCTGCTCGGGGCTGCCCGGGAAGCCTGGTCGAAGAGGCACTACTACCAGCTCTACACCGAGGTCGACGAGCTCGAGTCCTTCCTCGACGACTACGGCGCTCGCTACAACCAGACCTACTCGTACCTGACCGAGCTGATCGCCTCGATGCGCAGCTTCTCGCTCGCCGGTCTCAGCATCGAACACCTCTACCGCCGCATCGAGGGCTACGCCGTCCTCGAGTCGCTCGACGAGGCGGAGGCGGAGAATGCGATGCGCGACCTGCGCCGCTCGCGCGCGTTCGTGCACCGTTCGCTCAGTGCTTTCCTAATCGGTTTCCGAGCCGAGGTGGAGGCGCTTGGCGTGGAGCGCTCGGAAGACTCGCTGGACGGTGAGCTCGACGAGGAGGTCGTTCGCTTCCGGCTTCCCCGCAACGTCGATCAGGAGGACATCGTCGACGAGGAGCAACGCATCGCCGAGGTTGCCACGAAGTACCTGCAGGCGTGCACCATGCTCGTCGACATCGGCGTCAAGCGGCTCGACCGCGAAGACGAGCGTGCGCAGCTGCTCGGCCGGCGCTGCACCGAGGAGCACGCGCGCGTGTACGAGGCGACCGTGCACAACCTGCAGTCGGCCTACGACACGCACATCAAGAACACCGTCCTCGAGGCGAACGACGGTCGACTCGTCCGGCTGCGTGGTCACATCTCGGCCGTCCTCCACTACCTCGAAGCGGCGACGCAGCTCACGCACTTCGTCGAGCGCCACGAGTCCGGCGGCCGCAGCGAAGCGGCGGAGCAGCGCCTGGCGAAGCTCGTCTCGCGCAAGGACATCCACAAGCAGGTGCTGAACACGCTCCTCTACTGGGCGGATCGCTTGATGCGGCTCGGCTCGCCGCTCGCGGAGGCTCTGCTGCCGACCTACACCAACGTTCAGGTGCTCGAGGTTTCAGCGGCGGACGGCGTCGTCGTCCACGCGCGACCGGCCTCGTTGATCGTCGCGATCGTCAACCATCACGGCACACCGGTCGAGATGGAGGTCAACGGACAGACCTGCAGCGCCGGGTCGATCCTCGAGCTCATGATCCTAGTCGGCTCCCACCCCCACGAGCGCAGATTCGTGTTCCGCGGGGACGAGCACCCGCTGCGCGACATCGGCATTCTCTTCGAGCACGACCTGGGCGAGAACGGGATCGACGCGTTGCCGGCCGAGCTCGGGTACTTGCGCGGCGACGGCGCCTAGCAGCCCCTAGTGGTGTGATTCACTCTTGTGCGGCATTTTGGTCGGCCCGTACCCGCCCGCTGCTGCGTTGCGCCTCCTCCGAGACTTGCAGCGAAGTCGCGTCGTCGCTGCGCCTTGCAGCGAACGCGTACGCACCGACCAAA
>JAAELL010000123.1 GCA_024226735.1 bacterium
GAAACTCGCGATGCACTGGAAACCGACAGGCTCCCAGTGCACCGTGAGTTTCACCACGGGCTGCTAGGCCATCTCCTAAGATGAACGCATGTTGCCCGAGACGTTGCGCCTCCCCATCGACTTCGACCCCGACGCACTGCGGGAGGATCTCCGCGGTATCGCGCCTGACGCGTGGGTCCCGCACTTCAACACGGCTGACCACGACGGCGGCTGGAGCGGTCTCGCCCTGCGTGGACCGGCAGGTGTGGACCACCCCATCCACGTACGCGGTACGGTGGACGCTCCGCTGACACTCCCCCCGGAGACCCGACCATGGATAGCTCCTCCCGCTGCTTGATCCTCGTCCTGCTCTCGACCTCGCCCGCCGCGGGGCAAGAGCTCGTCTTCGGCGTCGATGGCGATTCGCCGCGCGAGCTCTTCGGTACCTCGGTCGCAGCGGCCGACGTCACGGGCGACGGAGTCACCGACATCATTGCCGGCGCGCCCAACGATGACGCCAACGGCTCTCGATCCGGCACGGTGCGGGTCCTCTCCGGCGTCGACGGATCTGTCGTGTATACGCACGTGGGTCCGGAGGTCGACGACTTCTTCGGCGCCTCGGTCGGGGGTGCAGGTGACGTCAACATGGACGGCGTCGAGGACTACATCGTCGGCGCGCCACGCGTGGGCAGCCCCGCCGTCGGCAACGGCAATGCGTACGTTTACTCGGGCGCGGACGGGACTTTGATCTGGCAACTCTCGACCGGCAACCCCGGGGTCGATTTGTTCGGCCGAACGGTAGCGGGCCTCGGCGACGTCGACGGCGACGGCCACTCCGATGTCGCGGTCGGTGCGATCGTCGGAGGTCCGACGCCGAACTCGTTCCCTGGCCAGGTCCGGGTCTTCTCCGGTGCGTCCGGACAGTTGCTGTACTTCCTTCAGGGTGTTTCGGACGGCGTCCAGTTCGGGGCGGGTCTGTGCGCCACGGGCGACGTGAACGGCGACGATCGCGCGGACTTCGCCGTCGCCTCGCCCTTCGAGCTCGTGCCCGGCGTCGGCTTTGGCCGCGTGCGGCTGTACTCGGGTGCGACGGCAGACGTGCTGCGCACGTACGAGGGCAGCTCGAGTGCACACGATTTCGGCAGAGCGCTCGCATCCTCCGGAGACTTCGACGGGGACGGCAACAGCGACCTGTTGATCGGCTCTCCGTCGCGTTTCTCCGACATCGGTTTCGCGGCGGTCTATTCCAGCGCGACTGGCGCCCTCTTGTTGCAGGTCGAGAGCGGCCTCATGGACGACGCCTTTGGTGTCGCGCTGGACGGAGCGGGAGACGTCGATGGTGACGGGGTTCTGGACCTGCTCGTCGGCGCTCCCGGGGATTGGACGGCAGGCGTACGGGCGGGTGCAGCGCACGTGTTCTCCGGAACGAGCGGCCTGGCGCTGTTCAAAGTCGAGGGAGAGGAACAGGACGATCTCGGCACGGCCGTCAGCCGGCTCGGTGACTTGGACGGCGACGGCGACGACGAAGTCGTGATCGCGAGCCCGCACCTCAACGTCAACATTCCTGGTCCCGGAGGTCCCGGCAAGGTGGAGGTGTACCGTTGGGACACCCTCACGTTCACTTTCCAGACCGAGGACGACTTCGCGACGCCGCTCGTCAATGGCCAGGCGATCGGCGGAGGCGAGGAGTTCGGGAGCTTCGTGCACGTCTTCGGCATCACTCTTTACCGGACAAGCGTGCCCGTGCCACGGCCGCCGTCGGCCGCGCGTCGAAGTCGACTCCGTGTTGAGGTCGGGCATTCCCCGGCGTGCCCACTGCCGATCGCACCCCGGCGTATGAGGCCGCCGCCGCTGATGTGCGGGCAGCTCACGCTCCACTCTTACACGGCGAGCAATGGCATCGAGCATGTTGCCGTCGTCGCGTCGACGGCAAGCCGGTCTTGCTGACGTACGAATACACGCGTTCACCTCGCTAGTACGGAAGGTCGGTCCTGCGTCCGCTAGGCTCCGAGCGGTTCCCCACTCCGCGGACCCAGCGCTCCTGCTATGCAATTGGACATCTCTTGCCTCCTCGCGCTCGCGGCATTCGCCCTCTCCCAGGATGGTCTCCAAGAGCCCAGCTTCGAGCACGTCGACCTCAGCGACGGGCTCGAGAGCTGGGCGCAAACCTCATCGAGCCGCGAGGCCGGGCATCGGCTCGAGATCGTCGCGGGTAACGCCGCGGATGGGGAGCACTTCGCAAGGCTCTTCTACGGGGGTGAAGGGTCGCCGAATGCGAACGGGAACCTGATCCAGAAGATCGACGCACGACACCTGCGTGGGCAGGGCCTGCGTGTGCGCGCAGCGCTGCGGGTCGAGCCCGGCACCCTCGGGACGGGTATGTGGCTGCGCATCGATCGTGAGAACGGCGAGGTCGGGGTATTCCACTCGCCGCGCGAGAATCTGGTTCGGGCCGGGTCCTGGACCGAGGTGGTGATCGAGGACGTCGTCGACACGGACGCCAGGTCCTTGAGCCTGGGCTTCGCGTTGTTCGGGGGCGGCGCCGCCAACATCGACGACGTACGTTTCGAGGTTGTGGGGCCCCCACCACCTTATGAGCCGGAGCCTGCCCGCCCGCTGAGTGAGCGCGGGCTGACGAACCTGACAGCTTTCGCGCGACTGCTCGGGTACGTACGACACTTTCATCCCAGCGACGAGGCCGCGGCGGCGGACTGGAGTTCCGTTGCTGTTGCCGGGGTGCACGCCGTCGAAGGAGCCCGGGACGCAGATGAACTTGCGCGCGCTCTCACGAACCTCTTCCAGCCGCTCGCGCCCAGTGTGCGCTTGTTCGCGACGGGGACCGAACCGGAGGCGATGCCCGCGCCGGACCATTCGACGATAGAGGGTCGCCTCTACGTGCGCTGGTGGGAGCACGTCGGGTTCGGGTCGAGCTCGGGACAATACAGGAGCCGGCGTCGCCGCGCCCGCATCCGCGACGGCGTTTTGCCCGACGAGGGACCCGGCTCGGGAGCGGCCTTCCGGGCGGACCTCGGGGGCGGTGTAACTTGCCTCGTGCCGCTGGCCGTGTTCGCGCAGTCCTCCGGTAGCCTGCCCGCACCCACGGCCGCCGGCGTTTCCCTGCCTGAACCGCATCCCCTCGCTGACGGCGACGATCGAAGCACACGACTGGCCTGCGCAATGCTCGCCTGGAATCTTGCGCAGCACTTCTACCCGCACTTCGCGGTAGGCGGAGCCGATTGGGAGTCCGAGCTCGAGGTCGCCCTCTCTCGTGCCGCGGCGGACGCGGGCAAGGGCGAGTTCTTGATCACGCTGCGGCGCCTCGTGGCTGCGCTCGCGGACGGGCACGGTCGGGCGACGTGCGATGCACTGCGCCCGGTCTGGAAGCTACCGCTCGAATGGGACTGGATCGAGGAGCGTGTCGTGATCACGCACGTCGCCGCAGATCAGGCTGCAGGTCCCGCGCCGGGCGACGCCGTAGTTGAGCTCGACGGCCGCCCCATCGCCGAGGTGCTGTCCGAGCGCGAGCTCGCGACCTCCGGAGCTACGCCCTGGTTCAAGCGGCACGCCGCACTGGCCTCACTCCGGCACGGCACGGACGATAGCCGGCGCACGCTCACCGTCGAGTCCTTCGCAGACGGCGCAGAACGCCATTTCAAGCTCGAACCGATCCGTTTCAGCTCGCCGATCCCACGCGCGCGGCCAGATGTGGTCGCGGAACTCGCGCCCGGGCTGTTCTACGTCGATCTGGACCGGATCGACGACGCCGGCTTCAAGGACGCGCTGCCCCGGCTCGCGCGCGCCGAGGGCGTCGTGTTCGATCTGCGCGGGTATCCGGATCATGTCCACCCGCTCGCCGTCCTGCCGCACCTCATCGAGGAGCCCGTCCTCGGCGACAAGTTCGAGCTGCCCTTCATCACGCGCCCCGACCTGCAGAGTCCAGGCGTGAAGAGCGCACCCGCCTGGAGCGTCACCCCGAAGGACCCGCGCGTCTCGGCCCGACTCGCTTTCCTGTCGGGCAGTACCTCGATCAGCGCGGCGGAGTCCTGGTTGAGCCTCGTCGAAAGCAACGATCTCGCCGACATCGTCGGCGGTCCGAGTGCAGGAACCAACGGCAGTGCGTCGGAGCACGTCCTGCCGGGCGGATACCGTGTGCAGTGGACGGGCATGTGCGTTGTCCGGCGTGACGGCTCCGGAGTCCAGGGCATCGGGATTCAACCGACAGTGCCGGTCACGCGGACGATCGCAGGCGTGGCTACCGGGCATGACGAGGTACTCGAACGGGCTCTCGATCTCGTGCGTGAATAGAGGACAACTCGACCAACCCCGGCATCAGCCAATTGTCGCCAAGCTCCTCCAGCACGTACCCCTCGGGGAGCACGAAGCCGCGCGCCGGCATGATGCCCGCGATACGCCCTTCTCGCACCAGCACGACCCCGTGGTCAAGCGCCCCGGGCCCAGACCGGGCCGCCGTAACAACCTTCGCGGCACGCAGGGCGAGACCGGGACCTCCGCGCTCACCGGCGGCTGGCTCCTGCCCGAGGGCGCATGTGTAGACGAGCTCTCGGTTCGCAAGCCCAAGCCGAAACAGGGGGTACGGGGCGGTATCGTCGGCTGCTGAACACGCCGTCGAAGGGGCTTTGCTCACCCCGCCGCGGCACCAATGCCGCGCTTCGCCCCCGCCCTTGCGGGTGGAAGCGCACGACTCGGGGTTGGCCTGGCTGGCTGGACCTTCGACCATCCGAGACTTTCACTCATGACAACGTGCCGGCTTGACCGGCACCTTCACCGAAAGAGCACGCTCACTGCGTCGGTGAAGTTGCTCGTAGCTCCGTCGCGGAACCAGCACTGGAAGTTCCACGTGTCGCCGACGATCACCATGCTCGGCGGATTGACCGGAATACTCGCGAGCTGTAGCCGAATCGAACCTTCGGGGCCTTGGATCAAGTTCCGGAGTTGGTTGTAGCGGCCGATGTTCCCCATCAGGCACAGGATGCCCGCGCTCCCCGGCGGGTTGACGAAGCCCTGCATGCGACTGGCCAGGAAGTAGCCGAACTCTCCGGGCGGCACGCCCTCCGCCGCCAGGAGCAGGTCGTCGGCGGCGACGCGCTCACTACCGCACGCGCGGATCGACGCCGCGAAGGCCGTGCTGTTCGGAAGCGCGGGAGAGCAGTAGATCGTGCCGACGGCCGAGCAACCGAAGAGATAGGCGAGGCCCGATCTGAGGAACGTTCCATCCGCGCTCGGAGCGCCGACGAGAACGTTGCTGCGTCCGTCCATGGTGACATCCCCCGCGCCGACGACCGAGGCACCAAAGTCGTCACCCGCGAACTCGCCGTAGTAGGTGACCAGCTCGCTTCCGTCGCGCCCGGAGAAGACGCGCGCGTAGCCGGGGAGCACGTTGCCTCCGGGAGCGCCCACGATCAGGTCTCCGCGACCGTCGCCGTCGATATCGCCGGCGTCCGCGACCGCCGAGCCGAGCACGTCGTGCGCGTCGCCGTAGAATGTGTAGAGGGCGCTGCCGTCGAACCCGGAGAACACGCGCGCGCTGCCGGCGTACATACCGCTGTCGTTGTCCAACCGGGCGCCCACGATGACGTCCGCGAAACCGTCCGCGTCGATGTCCTCCGCGGCGCTGACGGCGCTGCCGAAGGTCTCCCCGGACGTGTCGCCGTGAAACGTGTAGAGAACGCTGCCGTCGAGTCCAGAGTAGACGCGGGCACTCCCCCTCCCGTTGGTGCCGGTGGCCCCCGCGATCACGTCGTCGACGCCATCGGCGTTGACGTCTCCCGCGCCGTCGACCGAGGTACCCAGAAAATCGCCGGACGCATCGCCGAAGAACGCGTAGAGCGTCGTGCCATTGGTACCGGACAGCACGTACACGGCGCCGGCTGCAGGACCGTTCGTGCCGTCGCCGTTCGAGCCGATAACGACGTCGGCGAAGCCATCCCCATTGACGTCGCCGGCGCCCCCGACCCCCGAACCGAAGCGCGCCCCCTCGCTGGTTCCCTGCGCGGAGAACAGGAGGGTTCCGTCGAATCCCGAATAGACGAAGGCAGTCCCGAGCGGCGGCGGGTCGGTCGCCCCCACCGGCGCGCCGGCCACGAAATCACCGACGCCGTCCCCGTTCACGTCGCCGGTGCCACTGACATGGTGCCCGAAGCTCGACTCGAAAATCGAAGTCGTGACCGAGTAGAGCTCCGCGCCGTCGCGTCCCGAGTACGCGTACACCGACCCCGGCGGGCCGGTCTCGCTCGACCCCGCGAGAACGTCCGGGTAACCATTTACCGGAACGTCACGCTCACGGCGTCGGCGAAGTGGCTCGTCGCCCCGTCGCGGAACCAGCACTGGAACCGCCACGTCGCCCCCGGTTGGACGGCCATGACCGGCATCGTCGGTAGAGCATTCAGGTCCACGGTGAGCGAGCCGGTCGGTCCTTGGATGATCTGACTCGGCTCGTTGAAGCGACCGATCGGGCACGCGGGAGTGGTACAGGCCATGCACAGCGTTCCCTGGCTGCCGGGCGGCACGAATGCGCCGCCGTCGCTGCCGAGGACGAGCAGCCGCGCGGAGGTGCCGCCGGAGTGGGGCGTCGCAGGACCGCAGTAGCGCACGCCAAGGGTCCCCTTCGGGATCGTGACGAATCTCGGGGAGCTGCCGGCGCTAAACTTGTCGAGGATGGTCCCGTCCGATGCGTACCGGCGGATCCGGCCCAGCGTCACGCGGGTCACCCAGACGTCGCCGTCCGGGTCGACCGCGAGACCAGCCGTGACCGGAACCGTGGGGAACGAGCCCAAGAGCGCCCCGCCCTTGGTGTAGTGCATCACCAGGCCAGCGGTGAAGTCGAGCACCCAGAGCGTCCCGTCCAACGCCTCGTCCACCTCGTGCGCGGGCGAGACGGTCGGGAAGAAGGTGATTGGTCGAAGCGCGGACAGCATCCTGTGTCGGTGGTCTGGCTCACGGCGTCCTCTGCTGGTACGCATCAAGGATACGGGTCCGGCCCCCCGCGTCGCACGGGCCTTCGTGCGTATGCGTGCGTGATCAGACGGTCCAGAGGCGCAGGCACGCGGCCGAGATCCAACGCATCGCCTAGCAAGTTGGCGTACCGAGTCTTGCGCAACGACTGCGCACGCAACCAGCGCCGAGGCTCCGCCTCGGCGCCTCGTTCCCGCCAGGCTGCCGACTTCTGGAATGTTCGAACGGACCTGAGCTCACGCCGCGCGGCGGCGACTTCCGATATCACACAGGCCCGCAAGCTCGACGACCAGGGCCTGTGGGCCCGACAGGATCATCGTCAGCCATCCGTCGAGAACGTGAAATCGGGCAGCGCGACGATCTTCCCGCCCTCGAGCGCGGACTCGTGCGCGAGGATCCCGACGCACGTCCAGTTCGCCGACTGTGCGGCGTTCGGGTAGGCGTCACGGCCCTCCTTCAACGCCGACACGAACTCGTGGACGAGGTGCGGGTGCGAGCCGCCGTGCCCCGCGCCTTGGGTGAACGAGAGGTGCTGCTCGTTCTCGAGGTCGTACACGCCCTTGGTCGTGAACGGCTGGATCGGCGCGGGCAACAGGTGCGCGAAGTCGGGCACGCGAGCCTTCTCGGGAATCTCGGGTTCGGCTCGCTTTGCCGTGTGAATCACCGGCGGCTCGCCTTCGATCAACGGCCACTCGAAGCTCTTCTTGCTGCCGTAGACGTCGAAGCTCTCGCGGTACTGGCGCGCCGTGTCGAACAGCGAGCGGCAGATGCGCGCGGTCAGATCCGAATTGCGCAGCTTCACGTGCGTCGTCTCGACGGCGAACGGCGAGTCGTAATGCGGGACGAGATCGTCACGGATCCTGCCCGAGCCAAAGCACGAGACGTACTCGGCATCGGCGCGGGTCAATGCCAGACACGGGCCGACACAATGCGTCGCATAGTGCATCGGCGGGAGCCCAGGCCAGTAGTCCGGCCAACCGTCCATGTCCTGTTGGTGTGAAGCCTGAAGGAACTGGATCTTGCCGAGCTCGCCGTCGTCGTAGAGCTGCTTGACGAACAGGTACTCGCGGCTGTAGACGACCGTCTCCATCATCATGTATCGCAGACCGGTCTTCTGGGTCAGCTCGACGATTCGGCGACAGTCCTCGACGCTGGTCGCCATGGGCACAGTGCACGCGACGTGCTTCCCCGCCTCGAGCGCGCGGATCGATTGCGTAGCGTGGTCGGGGATCGGGGTGTTGATGTGGACGAAGTCGACCTCGGGGTCGGCGAGCAGCTCGGCGTAGTCGGTGTACCGCTTCCTAATCCCGAAGGCATCAGCGACCGCATCGAGCTTCTCCTTCGTCCGCTGGCAGACTGCGACGAGGTCGACGTCGGGATGACGCTGGTAGATCGGGATGAACTCGGCACCGAAGCCGAGGCCGACGATGGCGGCATTGAGTGGGCGATCGGTCACGAGTGCATCTCCTTCGGGGGGGTCATTCGGCGCGTGTGTGCAACAGGACGCTCGCGCCCTTCATTCCGCCGACGACGATATCCGCAAGGCCGTCCGCGTTCACGTCTCCGACGATGACCTGGCGGCCGACTCCCGCGTCGGCCGCCGCAAGCGAGGGGATCCAGTCGACTCCTTCGCCCGTTCGGACCAGCTTGAACCAGTAGACGACCGCTCCCGCGTCCCACATCGGGCTCTTCTTGTGGTGCGAGTAGTACGTCTTGCCCGTCACGATGTCGCGCAGTCCATCGCCGTCGACGTCGACGAGGTTGACAGTGTGGAGCTCGCTGAAAACGACGCCGTAACGGTTGTCCTCCGGCTCGTCGCCCAGGATCAAGTGCTCGTCGAACTGGATCTCACCGTCCACGCGCTTCTGTTCGAACCACGCGAGCCCGAACTCGTGCGCCGCGAGACTCGTCAGGACGTCGTTGTCGCCGTCACCATCGACGTCGTAGGCGTACATCTCCGCGCCGCCGCGCGCGGCAAATGGGACCGCGTGGAACTTCCACGCGGGATCCCCCGCCAGCGACGCAGGCTGCTCGTACCAGCCGTCCTTGGTCAAGACGTCCAACCGGCCGTCGCCATCGACGTCCCCCACTCCCAGGCCGTGCCCGAACTTCCTGGGCGCGACTTGGCCCGAGATCACATGGAACGTCCACTTCTCCAGCGGCCGGTCCCAGTCGACGCTCGCATAGCCGAAATAGCCGTCGCGCGTGCACACGAGCTCCGGGCGCTCGTCGCCGACGAGCTGCGTGAAGTGCGGCGACTCGTTCGAGACCCAGTCGAAGACCTCGTGCTTGGGCCAGTGCTCGCCGTGCCCCTCGGCATGGGGGTTGCGGTAGACGTAGGCGGGCTTCCCGGGGAAGCCGACCACGAACACGTCGTTCCACCCGTCGCCGTCGAAGTCGTGGATCCAGGAGAAGAAGTTGTCCGCGTAGCGCTCGCGGTCCTGGGCCACCGGTGCGTACAGCTCGGCGCTCGTGCTGAGCTCGGGCCCGCGGAACCAGAGCGGTCCGTACACGACGTCCATGTGCCCGTCGCGGTCGAGGTCGCCGAAGTTCGCGCCCTCGGAGTAGTAGGTGTCGGTCAGGAGGATGCGCTCGAACGCGCGCCGCGGCGCGGGGTCGAGCTCGAGCTCGAAGTTGCGAAAGCGCACCTCGGTCGGTCCCCCGGAGTGGATCTGCAAGGCGACGATCCCCCGCGCGCTCCCGTCCGGGTCGACGAGGTCGCTGCACAGCTCACCGTTGATCCACGTGCGCACGTGATCGCCGACCGCCAGAATCTCGTAGCGGTTCCACCCGCCGCGGACGACGTGCTGGTCGCCGTCGACGTCCGTCAGGAGCCCGCGCCCGTGCTCGTCGTACAGCTTGCCCCACCAGCCCCGGCCGATGTCCGCCTGGTAGCCGGCGACGTCGCCGCCCTCGAGCTCACGGCTGC
The DNA here is from genome assembly GCA_024226735.1 of bacterium. Taxonomy (GTDB): domain Bacteria; phylum Planctomycetota; class UBA1135; order UBA1135; genus JAAELL01. Next base: position 9,881 of record JAAELL010000123.1, read on the forward strand.
GGAACTGGATCCCGCTGTTCGTCGCGTCGTCGACGAGCAGGACCTCGAGCATCAGACGGAAGTCGGCGAGCTCGAGCTCGCTCTTGAGGAACTCGTTGCGTGCCAGACCGGCCGTGCGCCCCACGATCTCGCCGTCCTCGACGCTCCAGCAATCCGCACTTCCGTGCCAGCCGCCGAGGTCGGTGCCATTGAACAGGCGATCGGCCTCGTCCGCGGCGAGCGGGACCTGGCTCGGACCCTGCAGATAGGCGACGAGGTCACACACCTCGTTTTCGGTCAACGTGTCGAGCTGCCCCTCGGGCATCGTCGATACGTCGTCGAGCTTCCTCGTGTCGATCTCGCTCAGGCCGATCACGAGCTCCTCGTTCTCGGTGAGGACGGTGATCGCGCTCTCCGTCTCGCGCCCGAGCACGCCCGTGACCAGACGGCCGTCGTGCAAGAGGACGATCACGGCCTGGTAGTCCTTTCCGATCACCGCGTTCGGGTCGACGAGGTTCGTCAAGAGATAGTCGAGGTCCGCGCGGTTCGAGCCGGTCAGGTCGGGCCCCACCTCGCGCCCCTCGCCGAACAGCGTGTGGCACGAGAGGCACGTACGCAACGCGACGCGTCGGCCGTGCTGGCGGTCGGCGCCCTCGAGCACAGCCGGGGTCAACTTCGCCTTCCATTCCTCGATCCGTGCCAGCTTGTCCTCGGGCGTCTCACGGTAGAAACCCCAGTGCTTCTGGATGAGCGCGTCGACCTCGGAGTCGGCGAGGCTCTGTAGGTTGCGTAAGACGAACGCCGAGAGCTCGGCGCGCGCGACTTCACCGCGCGCGACCGCGCCCAAGAGCTCGCGCGCGTACGCGGGGCGCGAGGCGAGGGTCGAGAGCGCGTCGCGCCGCTCGTCCGCGGAGAGCGCAGCGAAGCAGCCGAGGAGCGCGGAAGGGATGCGGCCATCCTCGAACCCCGCCAGCGCACGCAGTGCGCGGCCGCGCAGCGCACTCGACTCACCGAGCATATCCAACAAGAGCGGCACGACCGCCGGATCCCGGCCCCGTGCAAGCGCATCGAGCGCCAGCTCGCGCCGGGTGTCCGAGAGCGCGTCGTCGACCAACATGCGTCGCAGCTCCGGGAAGACCGCCTCGTCACCGAACGCCACGCTCAACTGGAAGCAGGCGTCGCGCACCGCGGCGTCGGAGTCCACGGACAGCCGGGCGCGCAGCGCATCCCATCCCGCCGGGGGCACGAGATCGCGCAGTTCGGCCAGCGCCGCGCGCGTCTCTTCGAGCATGCGTCTCAGCCGTGCACGCTCCGTGGACCCGCCGCCGTCCAATTCCTCGTGCAGCGCCTTGACGAGCTCGGCGTGCAGCTCGGGCTCGGAAGCCGCGCGGCGCACGATCCATCGCTCGAGCTGCTCGATCGGCGTCGCGCACGCAAGCGCGAGCGCGCGCGCAGGTTCGGCCGCGACGAGTGGTTCGAGCCCGTACCAATAGAGGTACGGCAGATTCGCATCAACCGCGTCCCCGGCGTGCACCACGAGCCCCTCGACGACGGGCCACCGCTCCGGGGGCGGCAGCCGCTGCAGCGCCGAGGCGAGGTACAGTCGCACGACCGGCGAACCGCTCTCGCGAGCCAGGCGCCTGAGCTCGCCCGAGACGGCCGCCGACGGGCTACGGCCCTCGAGCGCCAACTGGACGGACCAAGCGACGACGTCCTCTTCGGCGTCCGCGAGCAGCTCGAGCACGAACGCATCGTCGAGCCCGTCGGTCGCGTGCAAGGTCCAAAGGGCCCGCAGCCTGCGTGGAACCTCGGGGTGGTCGCGAACGAGCGCTACCAATGCGCGGTGGACCGCGGGATCGGGGCCACGTTCTTGCAACACGAGCCGCGCCATGCGCACGTCCCACTCGTTGCGGGACAAGTGGCGCGCGACGAGCTCGGCGCTCGCGAGCGCCCGGAAGTCGACCTGCCGCTGGGCGTGCGCGCCGTAGGAGACACGGTACAAGCGGCCGTTCGAGCGGTCGAAGCGCTCGACCTCGCGCAGGTGACACGCCTGCTCGTCGTACCAGTCGATCAAGTACACCGACCCCGCCGGACCGGCCCTCATGTTGATGCCTCGGAACCAGCGGTCGTTCGAGATCAGGAAGTCGCTCGCGTGACGGCCGACGAAGCTCGAGCCGAAGCGCTTCAAGACGTCGCGGTTGATCCGGTTGCCGTGGATGTTGTTCATCAACAGCGACCCGCGGTATTCCTTGGGGAAGGCGTCGCCGAGGTAGATCAGCGCCCCGCAGTGCGCGTGCCCCCCCCCGACCCCGTTCGAGCGCAGGTTGCCCGAGTGCGCGTTCGCGCCGACGTAGTGCCGGTGATCGGCGATCGTCTCGATGTCATCGTAGACGTGGGGGTTGAAATGCGAGCCGGCCTGGCGATGGTAGCGGCCGCCCTGGACAACGTGGAAGAGGTGCGGAATCACGCAGGCGGTGATGAACGCCTGGCCGCGGTCGTCGAAGTCGACACCCCAGGGGTTACTCGAGCCCCACGCGAAGACTTCGAACTCGTGCCGCGTCGGGTGGTAGCGCCACACTCCGGCGTTGATCGGCTCGCGCTCGTCGTCCGGCGTCCCGGGCTTCGCCACATTCGAGTGCGTGAAGACGCCGTGGCAGCCGTAGAGCCATCCGTCCGGACCCCACAGAAACGCGTTGAGCGTCTCGTGCGTGTCCTCGTACGCCCAGCCGTCGAGCAGCACCTCGGGCGGGCCGTCGGGCACGAGGTCGTCATCGCGGTCGGGGATGAAGTACAGGTACGGCGCGGCGCCGACCCACACGCCGCCGAAACCGACCTCGAGGCCGCTGACGAGGTTCAGGCCCTCGGCGAACACCGTACGCCGATCGAACTGGCCGTCGCCGGTCGTGTCCTCGAACACGAGGATCGTGTCGCGCCCCTCGCCGTCGGGTTTGCGCACGGGGTAAGAGTACGCCTCGGCGACCCACAGGCGTCCCTTGGCGTCGATCGCGAGCGCGATCGGCTGGTGCAGGTCCGGCTCGGCTGCGATCAGCTCCACCTCGAACCCGGCTGGGACGTCCATCGCCTGCGCCGCTTCCTCCGGCGTCAGTCCCGCGTGAAGCACGTCGTCGAGCTGGGTGATCTCCGGCACGCCCGACGGGCGTTCGAAGCGCGGCTCCTCGGCGTGGAACAGGAAGTCGTCGAAGTTCGTGTGTCCCCACGGCCCCGTGCTGCGATCGACGATGCGTACGAAGATCTCGCGTCCTGCGTACGCGCGCAGGTCGACGACGGCACGCTGCAAGCTCTCGTAGTTCGCGCCTGGCGTGTCGAACACGACGAGATCTTCGTCGCCGGCCAAGACGAGCTCGACCTCGGTCGCCGAAGTGCCTCCGCCGCCGACGAGAAAGCTGGCCCAGGGATGGGTGACGCGGAAGGGGCGCGACGTGAGTGTGCCCTCGTGCCCGTCGTGGACCAGCTCGTACCCGCCAATCCAGAAGCGACCGGCGTGCAGGCTCGCCTCGCGGTTGCGCGCGCTGACGGTGTCGCCCTCGATCGGTTGTCCCTCGAATGCGGCGCCGTCGAAGGTCCAGTCGGTCAGGTCGCCGGTCTCGAAGCCGAGGTTGAGGGAGCGCCCGTCTCCATCCTTCGGCCGCATGCCGCCCTGGGGCCCGTCCGGGGCCGCCGTCTCTGCGTCCTGCAAGAGCACGAAGTGTCCGCGCTTGTTGCCGACGACGACGTCCGCGCGCCCGTCACCGTCGACGTCGCCGGCGACCACCTGGACGCCGACGCCGGACCGATCGTCGATGAGGTGCGGCACGAAGCGCACGGCGCCGTCCGAGCGATCGAGCCCGAACCAGTACAAGAGCGCAGCGGGATTCGGGTCGGGATCGCCCTGCGGTCCGTGCGACCACCAGCGCTTGCCGGTGACGATGTCCTGGACTCCGTCTCCGTCGACGTCGGCCAGCGCGAGCGCATGCAGCTCGCCGAAGCACACACCGTGCGAGTGGTCGCCGGGACCCGCGCCCATGATCGAGTGCTCGGTGAAACCGATCGCGCCAGGCGTGTCGCGCGTCTGCTCGAACCACGACAAGCCGTGGCCGTGGGCGTTGATGCTGGTCACGACGTCGGCGTCCTCGTCGCCGTCGACGTCGTAGACGAGCATCTGTGCACCGCCGTGGCCGTCACCGAACGTGAAGGGGTGGTGCTTCCACCTCGGGTCGCCGTCGAGGGACTCGGGCTGTTGCCACCAACCGGTCTTGAGCAACACGTCGGTGCGGCCGTCACCGTCGACGTCGCCCACGCCGAGCCCATGTGTGTAGCGCTGGAGCCCCAGATCGTCGGACAGCGGGTGAAAGCGCCACGGCTCCTCGGGTCGTTCGGGATCGGGGCTGGCCCAGCCGAGCCGCCCTTGGGTGTGGAAGACGAGCTCTGGGCGCCCGTCGCCGGTAAGGTCGGTGAAGGTGGGCGACTCGTTGTCGACGGTATCGAAGACGACGTGCCGCTCCCAGTGTCTCTCGGCGCCGCGCGGGTTCCGGACCCAGAAGGCCTCCTTGCCGGGGAACCCCACGAACAGCACGTCGATCCAACCGTCGGCGTCGAAGTCGTGCGGGAACGCGAAGAAGTTGTCGGAGTACGCGAGTGGATCGAAGGTCTTCGGCTCGTAGATCTCGCGCCGTTCGTCGAAGTCGGGACCCGCGTACCAATAGGGACCCGCGACCACGTCGCCGTTGCCGTCTCCGTCGAGGTCGGCGAAGCTCGCGCCTTCGCACGTGAAGTCGCCCGAGAGCTCGATACGACGGAAGGGAATGTCTTGGATGGGCGCGGCGCCGAGAAGGGCCGGCGACATCCCGAGAACGACGAGGTTCCAAGGCAGGCGGGGATACATGGGCGAAAGGTCTCGGGCCTGGGCGGGACGCGGCCGAAGCTACCATGAGCCCCGGTGCCGCGCTCGTGCGGGCCCGCGCTCTCCCCCGCAACTGTTCGTACGGGTCTCCGCCCCCATTGAGGGTGGGTTTCACTCGGGATCCGGAACGCACGTTCCGCGCCATGCTCGAGGACGGCGCTCACTCACCTACGCATTTCGACGAGGAACGCGGCGATCGCACTACGACCTCTGGCCCCTGGCCGGCCCGTTCGCCGCGTGCGAGCCTCGGCACGGAGCTACATCCATGGAGTTCTTCTACGCCGGGCTGTTGGTACTCCTCGGGATTACCGCAGTGTTCGGGACGATGGTCTGGTTCGGACGCAACGAACGCGTGCGCCAGCGTCGTACTTGCCCACGTTCGGGTGCTTCGGCGGAGGTCGAGGTCATCCAGCGCTACCAGAATGTGGAGAAGCCCGTGCGCGTCGAGCGCTGCGATCAGCTGCCTGATCCCGCTCGAGTGGACGGCGACCAGAAGTGCCTGGAGGCGACTGGCGCGGAGGCCTAGCCGGACGCCAAAGGCATTGGGCTCTGCTCGCGCTTCTCCGGGCAACGGACCCTCACGCCCTCGCTGGCTGACTTGGCTGAGCGGGGGCGGCTTCATGTCATGGCGTGTCTTTGGGTCCATCTCGCTCCTCGGGCATCGCTGATCAGCCAGTCCCCCCGCTTTCCCTCGGGTTTCCGCGTGTCTTCCAGCCCCGAATGGATCTCCAGCGAACGCAGGCCACCCGTCGCGGCCGACTCGTTTCACATCCAGAAGGAGATCGACAATGAGATCGTCGCTGCTCAACGAGCTTCCTCGGCGGGCTCTTCTCGCTCGACGGCGCGCAGAGTTGGTTTGAAGATCCTCGAGGCGCCCCGCAAGAACCTCGGTGAGGTGATTGGCGCAATCGGCGACGACCTGTCGCACAAGGCGGGCGAGCCCGACGAGTTCGGACGCTTGAAGGAGGTCCTGCACATCAGCGCCAACCCCAAGTACGGTTCAGAGAAGAAGGGTGCACCGACGGCGTATTTTCTCACCGTCGCCCCTGAGCGGATCCGCGTGAACTGTGACTTGCGTCACGTCAACGTGGTGCTGTGCTGACCCTCCTCGTCCCTCTGACCGACATCCTGCGCTGCATCACACAAAACGACGTTGTTCTGCGTCGAGCGCCGCCGCGCGTGGCGCATGCTGCAGAGCCGGGCCGGCGTCGAGAATCCGGACTACGTCGTGCAGCGTGACATGCTGAAGCGCTTCGAGGCCGGAGAGATCACCAAAGAGGAACTCTTGCGTGGCGAGCCCGTAGCCGAGGTCGAGCTGACGCCGAAGAAGGCTGCGGAAGGGCATCGGCATTCGGTCGACGTGCCCTGGCAGCCCGTTGAAGAAGTCATTCGGCGCCATGACGACATCCTCCACGCCCGGTCGGCACCTGAAAGCCTCCCCGAATCCACGAATTCGCCTACGTTTCCAGGCGCCAACCGGACGCGGATGCTGTCGCCCTGGCATCCGAAGCACTTCTTCAAC
>JAAELL010000124.1 GCA_024226735.1 bacterium
CAACGCGCTCGGCACCCGGGTCGCCAACGACGCGTTGCTCGAGGATCTCGAGCGCTTCGGGGAGATCGACTCGCGGCTGGCGGCGATCGAGAAGGCGACGGTCGAGATCGAGCTCACCGAGCCGCCTTGCCGGGCTCTCCCTGCCATCGACGTCGAGGCCATGCTTGCCGGCGTCCTGGCCTGCAACGGCAAGGAACAGCGCCGGCGGCTGGGCGACACGAAGAGGTACCGTCACCCCGCGTTCGTCGCCGCCTACCTCGAACACCTCGACGACCTGCGTTACGACGATCCCCAGCAGGCGCGCCTGAACGTCTGTGTGGTCGCCGTCAAGCTGATCCCCAAGCTGCCGGGGCCGCAGCGGGAACGGATCGCGCTGCAGCTCAAGGCGATCGGCGTGTATGCGGCCGTCCACCGGCAGAAGGGAGAGTACGCCACGGCCGCGCGAGCCTTGCGTCGTGCTCTTGCTGCTGCGCGTGCCCACGGGCTCAAGCGGACCGTGGGGGATCTCCTTCAAGGAGCCGCCTACGTCTTGAGCGCCCACGGCCGTTACTCGGACTCGATGGTCCTGCTGGACGAAGCGCTGGTGATCTTCTATGACCTGCGCTCGCAGGCGGGCCGCGGTAGGGTACAGGTAGATCGCGGCGTC
>JAAELL010000125.1 GCA_024226735.1 bacterium
CGACTTCGCGTCCCAGCGCCCAACGAAGCTCCGGCATCTTCAGGATCCGGGCGGTTCCCGAGAAGGCCGCGCCCCCCACGACCGCGAGCACCGCGAGCTCGATGGCCGCACCCACCCAGATTCCGAGCCCGAATTCGCGGAAGGGGACGAGCCACATCGCGGTCCCGACCGCGAGCAGCATGACGAGCGTGCAGCCCACCGTTCGCATCACGCTCCCGGCGACCTCACGATCGGCGAGGCGACCGACCCGGGCCGACAGGACCCGCGCGAGGATCAACGACTGCAGCATCGCGCAGGCGGCGGTGCTCCAGGCGAGTCCCGCGACCCCGAGCGACGTGCCGAACACCAGCGTGAGATTCAGCACGAGGTTGAGGCCCACCATCGCCATCGCGATGCGCACCGGCGTCATCGCCTCGCGCCGCGCGTAGAACCCGCGGATCAGGACGTGGTTGAGCGAGTAGCTCCAGATCGCCACCGAGTAACCCAGCAGCACGAACGCGACCCGGTCGACGTCGGAGACGTCGAAGGCGAATCCTTCGTAGACGACGGTGACGAAGGGGATCCGTACCAGAGCGATGCCGAGGCTCGCCGGCAGCCCGATGAACACGGTGAGACGCAGCCCGCGCCGGAGGGTGTCGAGGAATCGCGTCGGATGATCGTGCTCCCTTGCGAGCTGCGGGAAGATCGCGGTCGCGACCGCGATGCCGAAGACCCCGAGCGGGAACTCGTAGAGTCGCTGCGCGTAGCCGAGCGTGGCCATCGCGGTGTCCGGCAGCGGGTAGTCCCGCCCCATGATGGTCGGGCCGACCACGGTGGGCCAGCTCGCGATCAGACCGTCGAGGAAGGTGTTCACCTGCAACACGCCGAGCCCCAGGATCATCGGCAGGGCCTGCGTCACCACCCGGCGAAGACCAAGCCGGGCGTCGCGATCCGACGCCGCGGACACCGTGCCGCGCGGCGAGGTCCTTCGCAATTCCCACA
>JAAELL010000126.1 GCA_024226735.1 bacterium
GGTTGAACGTGATCGGCGCGGGCTCGAGCTGTTCGAGCCGCCGGCACTCCGCCTCGACGATCATCGACCGGCCGCGCTCCTCCAAGAGCCGCCGCAGGTCGGCCATCAGGGGCAAGAGGTAGTGAGTGTCGAGGCGCGCGTACTGGATCTGGCGCTCCTCGAGCGGCCGCTTGGCCCAGTTCGAGCGCTGCATCGACTTGTCGAGTTCGACCCCGAAGCGGTCCTCGAGCACCGACGCGAGCCCCGGCGCCTCCATCCCGATCACCGCCGCGGCGACGCGGGTGTCGAAGAGCCCCGCGAAGGACCAGCCGAGGACGCGCTTCATGATCAGCACGTCGTACTCCGCGTCGTGGAAGACCTTCGTCTTGCTCGGATCGGCGATCACGTCTCCGAACGGCGTCAGATCGAGCCCCGCGAGCGGATCGACGAGGTAGTCCCGATCCTCCACGGTCACCTGGATCAGGCAGACCTTCTCGCGGTAGCTGTAGAACGAGTCCGCCTCGGTGTCGACCGCGATCTCGTCCTGCTTCTCCAGGTCCTCCAGCAGGCGCTCGAGCTCGATCTCATCCTCGACGAGGATTGGGGGATCGAGTTCGGGAAGAGGCATGGGCAACTCTGGGAAGACTAGAGTGTCGCCGTCCGACAGGACAAAAAGGAACCCCCCGCGGCAGCGAGGGGTTGGGCGGATGGCGAGGATGACGGGACTTGAACCCGCAACCTCCGGCGTGACAGGCCGGCACTCTAACCAATTGAGCTACATCCCCGCGTGTCCCCGGTTGGGGGCGGGAAGTATAGCCAGGCGGGGTGGGGGCTGGAAGTGTCGGGTGGCGGGTTTTGTGGGCTCGGTCCCCCCGCGAAACGGGGGCCGTCTCCCCCCCCCGGCGCTCACCCCGTCCGCACCGACCGCACCGCGTCGAAGCGATTCATCCGCCAAATGGGATAAACCGCCGCCAACACGCACACGATCACCGCCCCGGCCACCCCGATCAGCATCCACATCACCGGCGACCGCACCGGCAAGCTCATTCCCGCCAGACCCTCGAGAGCGGCCACGACGAGCGGTGTCAACCCGGCTCCGAGCGCCGCCCCCAGCAGTCCGCCCACCAACCCCAGGATCAGCGACTCGAGCACGACCATCCCCGCCACCTGAGCTCGGCTCGTCCCGAGCGCCTTCAGGACGCCGATCTCCTTCATCCGCTCGAGCGCGGCGAGGAGCTGCCCGTTGAGCACCCCGAGCCCGGCCAGCGCGGCCGTCAGCAGGATCAGGACGTCGAACAGGACGAAGTCGCGGTCGAGGTCGAACAGGTGGTGGTCGAGCACCTCGCGGCCGGTCTTGTAGTTGACGTCCTCGGCCTCGGGCAGCAGGTCGCGGACGGCGGCGCGCACGACGCCCAGGCCCTCGGCCGCATCTGTTCCGGGCGCGAGGCGCACCGCGACCTCGTCGACCGAGTCGGCATCGATGCAGAAGTACTTCTCGATGTAGTGGTCGGCCACGATGCCGTACATGCGCTCGTCGGGATACGGGTAGTGGCCGTAGGCGTCGGAGATCGAGGCCACCTCGAAGGCCTGCACGCTGCCGTCGGCCTTGGCCACCTGCACATCGTCACCGACGGCGTAGCCGAGGTCGGCGGCGAGGCGCCGCGAGAGGACGATGCCGTGCCCGCCGGCGAGCTGCTTCAAGAGGCTCGCGTCGTCGGCGCACGGGCCGTACCCCGCGAGCTGGTCGACCGCGACGCCCTGGATCAGGAACGGCGCGTAGATGCGCGCGTTGCCCTTCTCGACACCGACGACGCCCGGGAACTCACGCAGGTGCCCGGCGAGCGCGTCGAACGACGTCGGCGGCAGACTGCGTATCCAGATCTTGTCGAGCACGGCCTCGTCCGCCCACTCCTCGACCTCGCCGCGCAGGCTCGACGTCATGCCCTCGAGACCGACGAAGCCCGCGGTGACGAGCGCGATCGCCGCGGCGCTGACCCCGATCCGCGTCGGCGCGTCGTGCATCGAGCGCGCCGCGAGCCGCCCGGCGAGTGGCCAACGACGCGTGAAGGGGCGCGTGATCGCCGCGCAGACACCCGCCAAGATCGCCGGCATGATCAGGGACAGGACGATGACGAACGCGAGGAAGCCGACGGCGCCGAGCAAGATCGAGACGAGCTCTCCGGTGAACTCTCCCACGACCGGCACGATCACGAAGTAGAGGCTCGGAAGGACGAGGGCGAGGAGCAGCGCGTACAAGAGGTGGAAGCGCGCCGAGACGTTCCCCGTGCGCAGCGCGTCATCGCCGCGCAGCGCCGCGACCGAGCTCGTGCCGCGCAGCAGGAACAAGGGGTACACCGAGCCGATCAGCGCGATCACGAACCCGACCGCGGCAAGCGAGGCCACCGTGCCCCAGGGCACGACGAACACGCCGACGTGCTTGCCCGCCCCGAGCGTCGTGATCCCGGCCGCGAGCAGACCGCGCGCGAGCAAGAGTCCGCCGACGAGGCCCACGAGCGCACCCAAACCCGCCAAGAGCACGGCCTCGAGCAAGAAGACGCGCGCGACCTGTGAGCGCGTTGCGCCGATCGCGCTCAACGTTCCGACCTCGCCGATGCGCTCGTGCAGCGACATCGAGAGCGTGTGGAAGATCACGTACATCCCGAGCACGAGCGCGAGCAGCCCCGCGAGGCGCACGCCCGTGCGGAACGCGCGCTCGTCCGCGGCCTGGCCCAGGACGACGCCCTTGTCGAGCTCGTACGAGTAGCTCTGTCCGAGGCTCGCCTTGAGGCGTTCGACGTCGACCTTCGGGTCGCGTCGCGCCCAGTAGCGCTGCTCGACGTGCACGCCGCGGTAGACGTCGGTGCCGAACGCGTAGTCGATCAGGCACACCATGCCCTTCGAGCGGCGCCCGAGCTTCTCGCGCAAGAGGATCCCGACGACCTCGAACTCGAGCTCGACCGGCACGTCCTCGCGCGCGCCCGCCACCTCGACGAGCTCGCCGTCGACGCACGTCTTCTTCCCGACCCGCTTGGGGCGCGAGAGCCACACCTTGTCGCCGAGGTCGAGCTGGAGCGCTTCGGCGAGCGCTCCCCCGATCAGGACCTCGCGCCGCACGGCGCCCGGGTCGAGCTCGCGTCCACGGGCGAGACGGTGCACGTCGAAGTCGGCGATCGTCGCCGCCTCGAGGGCGAACAGGCGCGAACGCCGGACGTTCGCCTCGCCGCGCGCGCCCGGCGCGGTGCGCACCACCGCGTCGTTCTGGAAGTAGCGCGACGCGGACGACACGCCCTCGATCTCGCGCAGGTCGTCCGACGTCCCGGCCCGCCCGGCCGCGGGCCGCACGTCGATGTCGGGGCCAACGGCGTTCTGGTGCGGGATCGAGAGCCCGAGGATCGTGTTGTGGTCGAGCGTCACGACGCCGACGACCGTCGCGATCCCGAGCGCGATGCCAAGCACGGAGAAGAGTGTGCGCCCGGGCCGCTGCAGGAGGCTGCGGCGCGCGATCGTGGAGGCGAGGCCCATCTCAGATACCGAGGACCATTAGATTGCGAGGTTGGCTAGCGCCGCATGCACATCTTCCACGCGGATGCCCGGGCCCGAAAGCTCGGCGTCCTGCGCAAGCTCGCCGTCGACGAGGAACAGGACCCGATCGGCGTACGCCGCGTCGCGCGGGTTGTGGGTGACGAGCAGAACCGTGCGCCCGCCGTCGTCGACCGCGCCGCGCAACAGCTGCATCACCTCCGCACCCGCTTTCTGCGACAGGTTGCCGGTGGGCTCGTCGCACAGGAGCAGCGGCTGACCGCCGATCAAGGCGCGCGCGATCGACACACGCTGCATCTCGCCGCCCGAGAGCTGGTGCGGCAGAGCCTCGAGCCGGCTCTCGATTCCCAGCTTGCGCGCGAGCTCGTTCAGCTCCTCCGCCCGCTGCTCCGGACGGCCGCCCGCGATCGCGATCGGCAGACCGATGTTCTCGGCGACCGAGAGGTTCGGCATCAGGTTGAAGAACTGAAACACGTAGCCGACGCCGTCGCGGCGCTTCAGCGTGCGCCCGCGGTCCCCGAGGCTCGAAAGGTCCTCGCCGCTCAGGACCACGTGTCCAGCCGAGGGCTCGTCGAGCCCCGACAACAGATGCAGCAGCGTCGACTTGCCCGACCCGGAGGGCCCCATCACGCACACGAACTCCTTCTCGCGCACCTCGAACGAAACGCCACGCAGGATCGGGACCTTCTCGTCTCCCTGCGGGTGGAACTTGTACAGGTCGTGGACTTCGAGCGCGGTGGACATGGCGAGGGAGTCTATCGTCCGATCGCCGCAGCGGGCGCAAGGACCGCCCGCACATCACCGTGGAAGCGGCTTCAGCGCTCGAAGGGACCGACGTCCGTCCGCACGCCCTGGGGCCGCTGCACGCCCTTCGAGTCGTGCGGCAGCTCCGCGAGGTCGACCCCGCCGTCGATCGCCGGGCTCCCGGGCAGAACGCGGAAGTCGCCCATCCCGGGGTTGACGAAGAGCGGATCGCCCTCGTGCCCGCGCACCTCCCAGGGCGTGTTCTGGCGCACATCGAGGAGCGTCGACCAGGCACGCTCGCCGGGCTGGTAGCCGTCCCAGAGGTACGGCTCGCCCGCCGAGTCGTAGAGGTTAGGGCCCGTCCGCGTGGTTGCGGCTGAAGACGTTGCCGACGACGACGCAGCCGGGGCTCTCGGTGAAGTTCAAGCCCGCGCCCGCATTGCGCCAGGCGACGTTGTTGCGAAACAGGACGCTGCCGCCGTCCTCCATCAGGTCGGCGATGAAGCCGTTGCCGTCGATCTCGGTGAGGTCGTGCTGGTAAGCGGAGAAGTTGCCGTCGACGACGATTCCGCTCCCGGAGCTGTGGATGTTGATCGCCGACGAGCCCGGGTGGCGCATCGTCTCCGAGTAGAAGCCGCCGTGACCGACCAGATTCCTTTGCACGGTGCAGTCGACCGAGCCGGCCATGACACCGATGTGGGAGATTGCGCTGTACAGAACTCGGTTGTGTTCGATCGTCACGCGCGCCGCGCCGTCACGCACTGGATCGCTGACCAATAGCCGAAGAAGGAGTTGCCGCGGATCGTCACGTCGCTCGAGCCCTTGACGTCGATCGCGGTGTCGTACTCGAGTCCTTCGACGAGCTGCATGTACGTCGCGAACTTCTGCCGCACGAGCGGCTCGCGCACCGACCACGGCAGCGAGTAGTCGATCACGAGACCGGGGTCGTCGACGACGAATCCGGTCACCACGATCCACGCGCGCTGCCGGATCAACAGCGAGCGGACGAGCGGCGTGTTGCCAAGCGCGGCGCGGAACGCGATCGGCCCCTGGGCCGTCGTGCCGGAGACCAGCACGGGGATCACGCCGATCCCCCACCCGGTGTCCTCGCTACGGTAGTCGCCGTCGTAGACCAGCACCGTGTCGCCCGCCGCAGCGCGAGTGGCGCCGGCACTCAGCGTCGCCCACGGCCCGTCGACGCCGCCCTGGTAGGTGCGGAACAGGCCGTTGTTCCCATCGGACGCGCCTGGCGCGTCGCGTGCGACGTGGTAGGTGGTCTGGGCGGCGGCTGCGGCGGAAAGCAGGAAGAAGAGGAGGGAGCGGGCGAGCATGAGCTGAGTCCTCTTGGCGGCCGAGCGCGCCAAGCTGCCACGGCGTCAGCCGTGGCGCCAAAGACACCTCGACACCTACGGTGTCGTAGGAGCCTGGCCGGGAATCCGGAGGATTCTCGGACAGGCTCCTAAGCGCTAATCGACCTCGGTCTTGGCCGCCGTCCAGGCGTCCATCATCTCCCCCAAGGAGCGCTCCGCGAGGCTACCACCGAGCCGCTCCTCCATGTTGCGGAAACGGCCCTCGAAGCGCCGCAACGCCTCGCGCGTCACTTGCTCGGGATCGAGCCCGAGGTACTTGCCGAAGAACGCCGTCGCCATCAGCACATCGCCGAGCTCGTGCTCGACGCGCGCGCGCTCGGCGCCCGTCAGCTCGGGCTTGGGGTCGGCATCGAGCGCGGACAGCGGCAGGGCCTCGCGCAGCTCGGCGACCTCCTCCTCGAGCTTGGCGAACGCGCCGGCGTTGCGCGCCCAGCGGAAGCCCGCGGACACCGCCTTGCCGCACACGCGGCTCGCGCGCTGCAGCGCCGGCATGGCCTTCGGCACGCCGGCGAGTGCGCTCGTATCCTGCTCCTTCTCGGCACGCTCGGAGCGCTTGATTGCCTCCCAGTTGTCCAGGACGGTGCTCGCATCGGTCGCGATGACGTCGCCGAACACGTGCGGGTGACGGCGCACGAGCTTGTCGGACGTGACGCGCGCTACTTTCTCGAGGTCGTAGCGCCCCGACTCCATCGCGATGCGGCAGACGAGCAGGACGCCCAGCAGGATGTCGCCCGCTTCGCCCGCGCACTCGTCCGCGTCGCCGACCTCGACGGCCTCTTGCAGCTCGTGCGCCTCCTCGATGAGGTGCGGCGTCATGCTCGCTTCGGTCTGCTCGCGGTCCCACGGACAGCCGTCCGGCTCGCGCAGCCGGTCGACGATGCCGATCAAGTGGCGCAGCGCCTCGACGCGGGGATCGTCGACGGGCACGGGCTCGGGCGGACGCAAGGCTGATTCGTTCATGGAGCCGATCTTGCTCTCGGGGGTGTCGCTCACGGCGTGGTGTTCGTCGTCTGGTAGGGCACGGGGTCGGTCTCGCCGACCTCCGCGAACCCCTTGAGCCGCAGCTTGCAGGCGTCGCAGCGACCGCAGGCGAGGACGCCACGGGGCGTGTGCACCGGGTCGTAGCACGTGTGCGTCACGCCCAGGTCGACGCCGAGCTCCGCGGCGCGCCGCACGATGTCCGCCTTCGTGCGCTCCATCAAGGGAGCGTGTACGTGAAAGCTCTCGCCGCGCTCGGTGCCGGCCGCGGTGGCGAACCTAGCGAGGTTCTCGAACGACTCGAGAAACGCCGGACGGCAGTCCGGGTAGCCCGAGTAGTCGACGGCGTTAACGCCGATGAAGAGGTCGCGCGCACCGAGCGTCTCGGCCCACCCGAGCGCGACGGCGAGGAACACGGTGTTGCGCGCCGGAACGTACGTCGCGGGGACCCCCGCGCCGATCGCCGCCACGTCGCGGTCCTTGGGCACCTCGAGGGACGACGTCTTGTTGGCCCCGGCCGGCGGCTCGGTCAGAGCCGATCCACCCAGCGCCGCCAGGTCGAGGTGCACGACGCGATGCTCGCGCGCGCCGAGCCCGGTCGCGACGCGGCGGGCGGCCTCGAGCTCGATCTCCATGCGCTGGCCGTAGTCGAACGAGAGCGCGTAGGTCTCGAAACCAGCCGCGCGCGCCTCCGCGAGCGTGACGGCGGAATCCATTCCCCCGGAGACGAGGCAAACGGCGCGGTGCTGTCCAGGGTCCATTCTCTCGGCGCTCATGCGCTGAGGGTACGAAAATGGGCCCCCCGCTGCGGCCTGCCAGCACCACGGGGGGCCCGAGTAGGAGCGAGCGGATTCTCAGTTACTCACTCCGATTTCACGTCGAACAGCGCGACGAGTGTCTCGATGTTCTCCATATCGTACGGCATCGCCATGACTACCAAAGCATTCGTCCGATCGTCTGTCATGACTCGCGCATCGGCGTGACCGCGGCGCGCGACCGCGATCGGCCCCTGGCCCTGAGCCTGGCCTCCGACGCTACGGCGGCTGCTGGCGTTGACGAGCTCCTCGATCGCCTCCGCGACGTCGGCCGCGCGGGCGTGCGCCAACGAGAAGCGGCGGAACAGCGGGTCGACGCTCTCGACGGCCGACGCCGAATCGACGATTTTCAGCATTCGTGCGAGAGGGGCGACATTGGCCGCGAAACCGGTCAGAACCATACTGTTCGTGTTGCCCGCGGGCAGCATCTGCTGCGTGTTGGCGTCCGTGATCATCGTCCGCATCGAGTTCGAGAGCTGGCGGACGTCGGTGTTGGGCAGATTGACGATCGTCGTGATCAGGATCGCCGGGTGCTCGAAGTAGCTCTGGAGCTCTTCCTCCGGCACGAGAGTCGCGCTCTGACGCAGCGTCTGGCGGGCGCCCGACTGCAGGGACTCGATCGTCAAGAGGCGTGGCTCGCTCGTGCGCCGCACGACCAGGACGAAGTCGTTGAGGATCATGAGCTCCTCGAAGACGGAGTGCACGTTTGCCTTCGGCACGACGAGGCTGCTGCCGAGGCCGGTCCGCGCCTGTTCGAGGTACGTCTGGGTGTCGGGGGCGATGACGAAATGCTGTTTCGTCAGTCGAGCGTACTCCTGGACGAGATCCATCATCGACGAGGAGCTGCCCGGGTCGGCGGCGATCTTCAGGTCGCCCGACGGATCGGGAAAGAGCCCCTCTGTCGACTCTTGCCCGACGGGCTGGTCGATCTCGCTAACGACGGCGCGCAGGCGCTTCATGTCCTTGGTGGAGGCCATCAGGAGGAGCGAATTGGTGCGCGGGTCGACCATCGCCTTGCCCTTCGAGCCCAGCAGGGTCGTCAGGGTCGGCGCCACTTCATCCGCGTCGGCGTGGGCGAGGGCGATGACCTCGAACTCGGGGACGGGGCCGCTCGCGGGCTTGGTCGTTTGCGGTGCGACCGTCTCCGGGGCGGGGGCCGGATCCTGGGCCCGACCGGCAAAGGCGGGGAGCAAAAGGGTCAGGGCAGTCAGAATCATCGTGTTCTCCATCGTGGTCCAGGGCCGCGGGGCTGGTCGGTCTCGGCACTTCAGTGGGCGCGCACACGCCCTCCGTCCTCTCGCCAGCCTGGGACGCCGCGCCGCCGGTCTTCTTCCCGAGCTTCCGAGTCGCAATCGGGGGCCGGAAGCCGCGCGGGGCCCTCGGTCGGGTTGAGATCTCGGACGCAAGGCCTAACCTGGTGGGCCAAAATCCCCTGCCCCCCCCCCCCTTTTTTCGAGCCCCAGGAATCACCGTGAGCGCAGTCACCCGGGACCAAGTCCTCGACGCCCTTCGAAAGGTCCAAGACCCGGACTTGATGAAGGACATCGTCACCCTTGGCTTCATCAAGAAGTGCGAGGTGAACGGGGGCTCGGTCGAGGTCACGATCAACCTGACGACGCCAGCCTGCCCGGTGAAGGACCAGATGAAGGCCGAGGCGGACAAGCTCATCCGCGCGCTTCCCGGCGTCGAGGCGGTCGCGATCGAAATGACTGCCGAGGTGCGCGCCCAGGATGGCCCGCAGCGCGAGCTCGGCAAGGGCATCAAACACATCGTCGCGGTCTCCTCGGGCAAGGGCGGCGTCGGCAAGTCGACCGTGACCGTCAACCTGGCGTGCGCGCTCGCCCGTTCGGGCGCCGCGGTCGGCGTCCTCGACTGCGACATCTACGGCCCGGACATCCCGATGATGATGGGCCTGTCCGGCGAGCCGGATCGCGGGGGGAGCCCCGACAAGCCCAAGCTCATGCCCAAGGAGCGCCACGGGGTGAAGACGATGTCGGTCGGGTACCTGTTGCCCGAGGACAAGCCCGCCGTCTGGCGCGGCCCGATGGTGCACAAGCTGATCGAGCAGTTCCTGTCCGACGTCGAATGGGGCGAGCTCGACTACCTCTTGGTCGACATGCCGCCGGGCACGGGTGACGCGCAGCTCTCCCTCGCACAGCTCGTGCCGCTGACCGGCGCCGTGATCGTGACGACGCCGCAAGCCGTGTCGACCTTCGACGTCGGCAAGGCGATCTCGATGTTCAAGCAGGTCAACACCGAGATCCTGGGCATCGTCGAGAACATGTCCGGGTACGTCATCGAAGGCATGGTCGAAGGGGCGACGGACGGCGCCAAGGTGCACCTCGCCCTCGGCGACCACGAGCAGACGCTCGAGCTCGACCCCGAGGGCCGCTTCCGCACGGTCGCCAACGTCTTCGGCGAAGGCGGGGCCGAGCGGCTCGCCGCGCGGCACGGCTTCCCGATCCTCGGCCACGTGCCCCTCAACCCCGCGGTGCGCGTCGGCGGCGACGGGGGCGATCCGATCGTGGTGACCAGGCCCGACTCGCTCCTGGCGCAGCGCTTCGTCGAGGTTTCGGGACGCGTCGCGCAGCGGATCGCGGTGCGCTCGTTCGCCGGGCTGCCGATCCTCGACTGATCGCGAGGCTCGCAACAAACGGAGCGGCCCCAACGCCAGACGGTGTCGGGGCCGCTCGTGGTTGCGGCCGGTTCGGATCCCTGGGGACGACTACTGGAACGTGATGCCGATGGCGCTCGAGAAGTTCGACGTCGTAAAGGTCACGAACGTGTCGCGGTGCCAGTACTGCCAGTACCAAGTCTCGCCCGCCATGATCGAGACGTTCCCACCCATCGGCTGCGGCGTGTCCGTCAGGTCGAGCAGGATCGAGACGGATCCGGTATCGCCGCTGTTCATGACCGGGAACTGGCGGCCGTTCGCCCCGGCGATGCACAGGTTGCCCTGACTTCCGCCGGGCCGCACGACGAAGATCGGCGTGCCGCCATTGTTGATCCAGTAGCCATTGGTGTTGTTCGGCAAGCCGCCGACGTTGAG
Organism: bacterium; assembly: GCA_024226735.1. GTDB lineage: Bacteria > Planctomycetota > UBA1135 > UBA1135 > JAAELL01. The sequence goes on from JAAELL010000126.1 coordinate 10,476, forward strand.
CGTCAGGTCGTTGTCACTCGCCACGTCGCTGCCCGAGCCGCACAGCACCGAGGGGAAGCCGGTCGAGTTCGGCACGCCTAGGCACAAGGTCGTCCCCAGATCCTTGAAGCACGGATCGGGCAAGAAGTTGATCAGCAAATCGTACGTGTTGCAGCGCACGATCGGCGTCGGCGGCAGCGTCGCCACCTCGATGATCACGGACAGGTCGGCACCGGTCGAGTTGATCCACTCGACGTGCTCGTTGTCGTTCGGCGTGATGCCCGA
>JAAELL010000127.1 GCA_024226735.1 bacterium
CGGTCGCGAAAGGGCTCGTGCGGAGTCGCTTCCATTTCGGCTCGGTCGTGGAGCATCTTGGCGAAGTGGTTGTGCCAGAGTCCACCGACGTCGATCGAAAGCGGCGAGCCCTGGCTCGCATCTTCGTCGAGGAGCTTGAAGAGGTCGTCGATTCCGTCGAGGTATTCGAAGTCCTGCTGCGGAGCGATGACCAGGTCGAGCTTCGGCCTGGCGAGACCTCCCGCTTGCGCCTTGTTTGCCAGCAGGGGGCGCAGGGTCCTCTTGAATACGCCCGGAGGGCCGCCACCGTAGAGGATCGTACGCTGCTCCTCGGAAGCTCCAAAGCGAATCAGCAGCGCCGTGCCGAACTTCGCCTTGACCATCTCGAGCTCGAACAAGCTGTCGGCGCGCGGAGTGGTCTCCGCTACCGCCAACAGCTCCAGGCTGCGCTGCGACTCCGGCAGTGAAACGAGCTCGTGGGCGCGCTCCAGCGCGCTCTCGGCCTTCTCACGAAACTCGTCCATGGCGGCTATGAGGCGCTCGACATAGGCATCGGTATCCGGGCGGCGCGGAAGGGTGCGGGTCTTGACCGCCTGGATGGCGTTGAGGTTGGCGCGCGCGAAGTACTGTTCAGACTGCGCGCGCAGACTCTGGATCCTGGCGTCAAAGGCCGCGGTCTCGGCCCGTGCCCTCTGCTCCAGGGCTGCGGCGGTCTGCTCTCGCGCCTCGCGCGCCCTGTCGGTCGCGAAGACAGTGAGCACTGCGGCCACGACGACGCCGCCGATCGCGGCCGCCAGCCCGAGCCGCGTTCGCTGGAGGATCTTCTGGCCGTCGCGTCGCTCCCGCTCCCGGTTGGCACGCTTCTCGGCTGCCTCGTCCTCGTCGCGCCGGCGGCACGCTCTGATGTACTCGGCAGCGCTCGGGTGTTCGTCGATCAGCGAGCGCAGGCGCTCGTCCACGAGCAGCTTCTCGGCAGCCAGAAGGCGCTCGCCCTTGTGATCCAGGTACTCGCGCTGGTGGCCGCGGCTCGCCCAGGAGTCCGCCGCGCGGGTCAGCTCGCGCAGCCGGCCCAGATCGACCCGCACGTCCTGAACGAAGCCGTCGACGAGGCGCCACTCGCGGAGCAGCGCTTCGTGGGCGACCTCGACCACTTTCTCCTCGCCGCGCATGTCCGTTCGCAACAGGTGGTGACGGTCCACCAGGATTTCCACCAACGGCCGCACGTCTGGCGGAAGGTCGTCGAGCTCCGCGACGCGGCGCACCACCTCGGCATCCTCGTTCACAGCGACCAGGTGAGGGATGAAGACGCGGCGCAGCTGGTCTTCGAACTCGTGGTCGGTCGCTGCCAGCCCCTTCTCTCGGGCCTCGCTGCGGAGCTCGCGCTCCGCCGCCTCCAGCGCGCCCAGCAACCCACCGAAACGCTCATACTCGTCCAGACGCAGGTCGCCGTCGCTGCCGTAGCGCTCGTACAGGCGTTGCAGCGTGAACGCCAGCAGGGGAAGTGCGTCGGGTTGGCTCTCCGTGTCTTCGAGCAGCTTCTGCGTCAGCGCCGGGTCGATTCGCAGCGGCTTGTCGCGCATCAGCGAGGCCGGCCCCTCGATGATCTGGCTGAAGTTCCCCGGCGAGAGTCGAGGCAGGCTGAGGGTCTGGAGGCGCTCGTCGAAGAGCGGCGAGAAGTGCGGGCTTTGCTCGAAGCGGGGAAGGGAATCCGAGCGCACGGTGAGCAGCACCAGCAGGTCGGATCCCTCTCCGGTCGCTCGGCCCAGAAGACCGGCCAGGATCGCCGATTCGCCATGGCCCCCGGAGGCCACCGCCAGGAGCTCCTCCCCCTGGTCGATGCACAGGACGACGGCGGGCCGGGCTCCGAGCCCGCCACCCGGAGCAGGAATTCGGGCCGCCTCGGCCAGTGCGGACGCAAAGCAGGTCAGACTGTCGGGGTCTTGAAACAACGCGTCGGCGATATCACCGCGGGTGGAGGGAAGAGCGTCTTCGAGGCGCCCCTTGACGCGCGGGTCGGTGAGGGCCCGCTCGAGCGCGCCGTCCAGTCCGTCTCTGCCGGTCAAGACGGCGCCGTCAGGTCGTACGACGGGGAGTATGAAATAGCTTGTGTCATCCCTCTCCAGGCGGCGCCAGAGTCCGGCGCGCAGGAAGGAGGATTTGCCCGAGCCCGACGCGCCGACGATCAGCAGGATGCGCTGCACGCCTCGCTCGCGGATCAAGCGAAGCTCGCTGTCCGCCCGCACGAGCTCGGCGTCGCGGCCGAAGAAGATTGCCGCGTCCTCCTCCTCGAGCGCCCGCAGACCGGGGTATGGGGGACGGCTCTCGTCGACGGCGAAGGCGGCCGGGTCGAGCCGCGCGCGCCTCAATCCTTCGCGCAGGCGACTCTTCCAGTGCGAATCGTCGAGGCGTACGAACTGCGTGTCCGTGAGGTCGGCAGGGAGCTCCTCGATCAGCGTGGAGTCGAGAATGATCGAGATCACTCGCTTACCGAGAAGCGTCGCCGTCGCCAGCTCAGCCTGGCAGTACCGAGACCGGAGCCAGTCCTGCGAGATCAGCGCGAGAACTACCTGACAGCGATGCGCGGCCTTCTTGAGCGCGTCCTTCCACCGTTCGCCGGGTGCCAGGCCCTGTCTCGGATCGAGATCGAGAAAGACCTCCTTCTCGCCGAACTCCTCAACGATCCAGTCGCGCAGCTGTTCCGCC
>JAAELL010000128.1 GCA_024226735.1 bacterium
CGCGTCCGGTTGGCGCCTGGAAACGTAGGCGAATTCGTGGATTCGGGGAGGCTTTCAGGTGCCGACCGGGCGTGGAGGATGTCGTCATGGCGCCGAATGACTTTTTCAACGGGCTGCTAGTGGTGTGATGCAGACATTCGCGGTCTTATCCCGAGTTCGCGTGTGCGTGCCATAAGGTGTGGCGACGACGCAACTTCGTGGAGTTTCGGAGGAGCCGCAACGCCGTGGCGCGTGCATGCGGGCCGGGATACGACTGCGAATGTCTGCATCACACCGCTAGCCTCGGCGGAATGAAGCGCCACGCGATCGCTGCGATCTTGCTCCTCACCGCTCCGTGCACTGGGCAGCAAGTCTGGAACGGGATGATCAAGCTGCGTGCTTCCGACGGCACGACCGGCGATCTGTTCGGCTACCGCGTCGGCCTCGACGGAGACCGCGCCGTGGTCGGGGCTTGGTTCGACGACGACCTGGGCGAATCGTCCGGATCGGTGTACCTCTTCGAGGTCAGCAGCGCTCAGGAGCGCATCAAGCTCGCCGCGTCCGATGGCGAGGCGTACGACTTCTTCGGGTGCGCCGTCGCGATCGAGGGCGGGACCGCGGTCGTCGGCTCGCGCGGCGACGACGGATCCACTGGCGCCGCGTACGTGTACGACGTCGAGACCGGGGTCGAGCGGCACAAGCTGACCGCGCCCGACGGGGCGGGGGGCGACCAGTTCGGAGTCGCCGTCGCGATCAGCGGCAACCGCATCGTGGTGGGTGCGCGGAACGATGACGACCTCGGTCCGAACTCCGGCTCCGCGTACGTCTTCCATGCCCAGACCGGCGCGTTCCTTTCCAAGCTGGTCCCGACCGGTGGTGACAGCTCCGATCTATTCGGGGAGAGTGTCGCGATCGAGGGGGCACGCGCCGTCGTCGGTGCGCCCCACAACGACGGACAGGGCAGCGATGCCGGTGCAGCCTACGTCTTCGACGTCGCGACCGGCCAGCAGCTCTTCGAGCTGACCGCGGCGGACGCTGCGCCGGACGACTTCTTCGCCACCAGCCTCGCGTTCGACGATGGACGAATCGTCGCCGGCGCCCCGGGGGACGACGATGCAGGCTCGGCCTCGGGTTCCGCGTACGTCTTCGACGCGGCGTCAGGGGCCCAACTGCTCAAGTGGACGGCGTCCGACGGACAGGGGGACGATGAGTTCGGCGCGAGTGTCGACGCGAGCGGCCGCCGCGCTCTCGTCGGCGCTCCGGGCGACGATGAGGGCGCTTCGGACACGGGCTCGGCCTACGTGTTCGACCTCCGGACGGGCCAGGAGCGCGCACGGCTGGGCGCGTACGACCAGGCGGCGGTCGACCACTTTGGCGGCGACGTAGCGATCAATGGCGTCGAGGCACTCGTGGGTGCCGATCTGGACGACGATTTCGGCAACGCCGCCGGATCGGCATATCCGTTCGAGCTCGACGCGGTCGGCACCAGCTTCTGTGGTCCCGCGGTTCCCAACAGCACGGGCCTGTCCGCGACCATCCAGGTGTACGGCAGCCCCCTGATCGCCGAGGACGAGCTGACGCTGTCCGCTCGCGGGCTGCCGCCCGGTGAGTTCGGTTATTTCCTGGTCGGGCGCACACCGGGCCTCTTCCAGCCGCCCGGCTCCTCGGGATTCATCTGCCTGAACGGGAACATTGGCCGCTACAACCCTGTCGCCGCGATCGTCGACGGCCCGGGGGGCTTTCTGGAAGTCGACCTGGCCGCGATCCCCGTCAATCCGCCCGTTCCGGCGATGACGGGCGATACGTGGCACTTCCAGTGCTGGTTCCGCGACGCCGGGACGAGCCACTTCACCGACGCGGCAATCGTGTCGTTGTTCTAAACGGATTGCGAGAAGGCCCCGACGGCCAGAGGCCTGCGTGGGGGCTGTAGCTCCCGATTCGGCGACCCGGTTGACCGACGCGGAAAAAGTTTCCGGTGGCGATCCGGCCGGTAGTGCCTACGAGCATCAAGCTCTCCCGGCCAAGAGCCGATTAGGCGTGCAGAGTCGTTCCCACCTGCGAGCAACAACGCGACGTCTCATGAGCAGAGAAGGCCAATTCTCGTTTCAGGATTTTACGAGCCTGCTGTCCGAAGTATCCGAGGAGGCGTGCTCCGGCATGCTCTCGGTCGAAGGACACCACGGCACGGCCCAGCTGTACTTCACCGGAGGACAGCTGGCCATGCTTGCGGACGAGCAGCGCGACAAGCTAGTTGATCGGCTGGTCGACCGTGGTGCAATCACGGCAGACCAGCTCGAGCAAACGCGAGTCGACCGCAAGGGCACCCGGCGTGCGCTCGGCCAGGTTCTGGTCGAGACCGGCGTACTCAGCGAGGATGAGCTCCTGTCGTTCGCGACGGACTCACTGCTCGCCGATGCCCGGGAGCACTTGACCCACGCGGAGACGATCTCTTTTGAAGAGATCAAGATTCCGCGCGGCGTCTTCGACCCCGAGGAGCGTCGCCTCAAGCTCGCCGTCTCGGTCGAGGCGATCGTCGATGTCCTCGCTGGGGAAGTCGCCGAGGTGGCACCCGAAGAGGTCGCCATCGTGGAGGACGTCTTCGAGGTGGAGCCCGAAGAGGTCGCCATCGAGGAGGACGTCGCCGAGGTGGAGCCCGAAGAGGTCGCCATCGTGGAGGACGTCGCCGAGGTGGAGCCCGAAGAGGTCGCCATCGAGGAAGACGTCTTCGAGGTGGAGCCCGAAGAGGTCGCCATCGAGGAGGACGTCTTCGAGGTGGAGCCCGAAGAGGTCGCCATCGAGGAAGACGTCTTCGAGGTGGAGCCCGAAGAGGTCGCCATCGAGGAAGACGTCACCCGAGTGGAGCCCGAAGAGGTCGCCTTCGAGGAGGACGTCACCCGAGTGGAGCCCGAAGAGGTCGCCTTCGAGGAGGACGTCACCCGAGTGGAGCCTGAAGAGGTCGCCTTCGAGGAGGACGTCACCCGAGTGGAGCCCGAAGAGGTCGCCTTCGAGGAGGACGTCACCCGAGTGGAGCCCGAAGAGGTCGCCATCGTGGAGGACGTCGTCGATGAGGTCGCCGGTGTCGGAGCGGAGCTCGACGAGGGCTTCTTCGGTGCGGTCGAGGGCGCCCCGCCCGAAGCCGAAGAGGTGAACTCGAACGGCTTCGAAGAGGCTCTTTCGATCTTCGACGAGCCCGAGAGCATCGCCGAGGTCGTGACTCACGCTCCTCGCGAGCTGGACGTCCACGAGCTGCTCGAGATGGGGCCGGAGCATCTTGCGAACATCGCCGTTCGAAGGGCTCAGAAGGACCCGCCCGGCGCCTGGGAGATGGTTCTCGCCGGACTCGAAGCTCATCCCGATCACGTCGAGCTGATGCTCGCGCAGGCGGCCATCGCGGACCGAACCGGCAACGGTGCACTCGCCGAGAGGATCCGCGCGCGGGCGAACTCACTGGGTGTCGCGGCGCAACTGTCCTCGTCGACCGTGGCCGTCACCGCGGCGGCGTCCGTTGCTTCGACTTCCGACTCCGGCTCCGGCTCCGGCGGTTCGCAACCCCCGTCGACGCCGAAGGACCCGGCCATCTGGGAGGAGGAGAGCGACACGGAGGAAGACCCCGACGGACGCCACCGACCGCTCTTCGCCCAGCCCGCCAGGAATCAGGGCGCCGCCCCGGATCTCCCCGAGGATCGACTCGATTCGCGCAAAGGCAGCGACGGCACCGAGCCGCTCGTGTTGGAGAACTACTTCTCCCTCGCCTTGCGCGAGCAACGCTACGACGACGCCTTCAAGGTCGGAATGAGGCTGGCGAACGCGCACCGCGAGATCGGCCTCCACCACCGTGCTGCGAGCGTGTTCGAGCGCATGATCGATCAGGTGCCGGGTCACTGGCGCGCGCGCCTCGAGCTGACGCGCTCGCGCATCGACAACGGCGAGACTGAAGAGGCGCTCGCAGCCCTGGTCGCCTACGGCAGCGAGGCGGCTGACAACAACGACTTCGAGACCGCCCGCGCGGCCGTGGACAAGGTGCTGGTGATCGACCCCGAGCACGCCGGCGCGCTGAGCTCGAAGCGGGCCATCGACGAGTTCGAGAACGGCCTCTTCGAGCAGCGCCAACGCGTCCGCCGCCGGATTGCCTTCGGGGTGGGGCTCGTGCTCATGGCCGTGCTCGTCTCCGCGACGACCGTCGAGCTTGCCGCTCGCTCGGCGCTGCGCGTCGCGACGACCAAGGTCGACGAATCCCGGATGATCGAGAATGGCCGCTACGGCGATGCGATCGAGACGCTCGAAGCCGTGCTCGCGAAGTACCCGTACAGCCTCACTGCCAACGATGTTCGCGCCCGCGTGGCCGCTTTCAAGGCCAAGCTCGACGACTGAGTCAGTCTCCCTTGGGAGGCTTCAGGACTGCGGTCCAATCGCTCGCTTCGAAGCGCGGGCGCAAGGCGGCGTAGGTGCGCATCGAGTGCTCTACGCCGCCGGCGACGGGGTGCTCGCGCAACAGTTCGACCAGATAGTCGAATACCATGTCCTTGTCGGCGTACAGCTCCGTTTCGCCGAGGTACTCCCCATTGGGGGTCCACGCTCCGAACCAGGCGTACTGGTTGCCGCCCTTGCCGCTGCAGAACTCACGGGCCACTTCGTCGCGCATCGCGCACCGGCCTCGTCGACCCCGAACGAGATGCCCTTGATCATCAGGATGCGCCGCTCCTTCTTCGCGCGCGCCAGCGCGCTCTCGAACTGGCCGGGCCCGAACCACTCGATCGCGTTCGGGTCGCTTCCGAGTTCGACCGCGTCAGTTGCTCGGGCATCGACGTCTCGAACGTCGGCTTCCTGGGCGCCGAGGGTAGCGCAGGTCGCCGCGGTGAGTGCGGCTACGAGGGCGAGGCTGGGACGTCGCCTCGCGCCGAGTCTACACCGGGGCGACGCGTCGCGGGCTGAACCGCGAGGATCGAGCTAGCCCGGACTATTCATCAGCATTGCGCCAGAGCCGTCCAAGTCCGTCGTGCTCGTGCCTTTGCGTCGATCGCCCCGCAGTCGGGGTCTCTGCGCCCCGTCGAGGACGCGATCGGCACAAAGGTGCGGGCACGGCGGACTTGGGCGGCTCTGGCGCAATGCTGATGAATAGTCCGGGCTCTAGCG
>JAAELL010000129.1 GCA_024226735.1 bacterium
CGATCGCCGACGGTGATGATCCCTCCGCGCACGCCTACTCCGCGGGAGCAGTACCTTGCCGGAGGGCAAGGGCGCGCGGCATCGCCGCATCGTCACCGCGCCGGCCGCCGGACAAGAAAGAACGTTGCCGGGACGAGAATCCTCCTCCGACGGAGCAGACCGCAAGCGGCGACCCCGCGGCGATATCCGCTATCGTCGTCACTGGCGCGGCGTCATCGGCGAGCGATGCCGCTCTGGACGCAAGTCCCGCGCCCGCGAAGTGCCTGTTGCCGCACTGGACATAAGTCCCGCGCCTGTCGAGACCTGCTCTGCCGCTCTGGACGCAAGTCCCGCGTTACCGGTCGCGTCCTTGCCGCAATAAACGTGGTGAACGACGCGCGCGTCGCGTTCTAAACGGCAGGATGCCGGGCTTGGCCGGAGGTAGGGGCGTTCTCAGCGACCAGCACGCGGTGATGAGCGCGTCACAAGCGTTGTTCTTGACCAGGGGCGCGACGATGAGCGCCGCACGCCTGAGTCATGCTGCCGGCGCCAGCTGCCGGTATAGGACCTCGCCCAGCGCCAGCGCCGTCTCCAAAGCGCTTGCGGACTCCTGCCCTGCTCCCGCGGCCTCGAGCGCGCTGCAGATGTCGAAGCCGCTGACCTGGTGCGCTGCCGTCACCTTGCGCGCGATGAGTTCGAAGGCCACCTGCTGCGCGGTGGCGGCCCAGTAGGGATAGAGGATCGTCACCGGGCTCGTCTGGCCGATGCGGTGGAAGCGGCCGTTCGCCTGGAGATACGTGGTCGACGAGTAGTCGATCTCGTGCCAGATCGCGGTGGTGAAGGC
>JAAELL010000130.1 GCA_024226735.1 bacterium
GAGGTGCCGAGCATCGGACGCAGATCAAGGAGCGGCAAGTTCCCCATGGCTGGATGCCATTGGGGACCTTGGCGCGACGCCGAGCTGCGTTCGAGGATCGGTGCCTCGCGAATCGTGACTACTCCGACAGCCTGCTAGGAACTTTTTTTGCTGGAATCCCGGGCGCTTTCGGTGCGCAATGCCCTATGCGGGAAGCCACCTGCCCCTTCCACGTTGAGCCCTCTACCCAGCTTTATGGACGACGATTCTCTGCGCTTGTGGAGCGCAGGGAGGAGGTTGCGGCGCGAGCTCGAGTCGGGCCGCGTACCGGTTGCGGACGACTTCCTGGCTCGGATGTTGGCGCTTCTGTTGGAAGAGTCCGCGCTCGGAGATCGCCGAGCTCTTGCGAGCCTCGAGCGGCTCATCGGCACGGTCGAAGCGCACATCGCGCACAGCTCGACCTGCGCTCTGCGCGAGGTCCCGGACGTGATCGACGAGACGACCGACCAGCGTGACGAGAGTCCGCGCACCGTCAGCCCCGACCCGGCGACCTGAACCCTCCGCTCCGAGCGCTCACTGCGCGTGTCGGACGGCCTGAGGACGCCCGGTTCGCGTTGGAGTGTAGGATGCGCGCATGCCGCCCACCGATGCGCACAAGCTCCGCCGCGAGCTGAAGCGAGCCGTTCATCGCGCGCGGCGTCACGTCGACTCGGCGCTCGGCAGGCCGCGCAAGACGCAGATCGTCATCTGCGGCTTTCCGCGCAGCGGCACGTCCCTGCTCTACAACATGCTCGCGGCGACGCTCCCCAGCTTCGCCCACGACGACTTCGAGCACTCGTGCCTGGGCTACGTGCGCGAGTGGCGCGACACGTTGTCCAAGCGCCCACTCGACGTCTTCAAGATCGAGGACCTGGTGCGGCGCAACCGGCTCGGCAAGCGGCTCGTCGTGATCGTCACGATTCGTGATCCGCGCGACGTCCTGACGTCACGCCACCCGCGTGTTCCCGACGACTACTTCATCGGCTGGAGCGCCTGCTACCGCGTCGACGGACCGCAGGGACCCGAGCTCGCGCATCCCGGCATCGGCGCAATCGCCAAGCAGATCGAAGCCCTCGGCAACACGCCCGGCATCGACCTGCTGCGCGTGCGCTACGAGGACCTCGTCGCAGATCCCGGTCAGGTTCAGGCTCGGCTGGAGCGCGACGCGGGACTGCGGTTCGTCGGGAGCTTCGCCGATTTCCACCGCGCGGACCGTCTCGCATACCGCTACGACGGTGAGCGTGCGGCGCTCGAACCGGCTCTCGTCCGCGAGGACAAGCCGGTCGACCGCAGTCGGGCCGGCAAGTGGCGCGCGCCGGAGCACGCGCCGCGCATCCGGGACGAGTTCACGCGGCATCCGGAGTTGTTCTCTCTCTTGGCACGCTACGGGTACGAGCAAGACGAGGGCTGGTACGCCCCCTACGGGAGCGGCCGCTAGTGGGGCGTACGTTCAACACCGGGCGCCGACTCCTGTTGCGCGCGACGGCGAAGACCGCGCCGAGGCACCGGGATCGAGCGACGCCTACGCCCTTCGTCGTCCTCTCGACGCAGCGCACGGGTTCGACGTGGCTGGTCGAGCACCTGCACGCGCACCCGTCGATCTTCATGTTCGCCGAGCTGTTCCTCAACGAAGGCGACGGCCTGCCGAAGTTCGTCGGCGACGGAGCCCTGCCGTTCTTCAACACGTACGCGCGCAAGCACGAGATGGGCGGCGGGTGGCTCAGCCAGCGGCGCGTCTTGCGCGAGTATCTCGACGAGGTCTACCAGCCGCGCGAGGGCATCCGCGCGACGGGCTTCAAGCTGATGTATTCGCAGGTGCCGCGCATCTTCCAGCTCATGCTGCACCTCGCGCGCCGACGCGCGAAGGTCGTGCACCTGGTGCGCCGCAACCTGGTGGACGTGTTCCTTTCCAAGAAGGCGCGCGAGCAACGTGGATTCGCCCACTCCAAGGACGCTGCCCCCGTGACTCAGGTGCGCCTCACGATCGACCCGGCCGAGCTCCTCGCCTTCGCGGCCCGGATCACGCGCGAGCACGCGTCATGGCGCACGGAGCTCGACCGCGCCGGCCTCGAGCGCTGCGAGCTGACCTACGAGGACCTCGCCGCTGACACGAGTCGCCTCGACGACGCCGTGCGCTTCCTCGGATTCGAGCCGGTGGAACACACGGAGCCAATGCTCCAGAAGCTGGCCCGCACGCCACACGACGAACAGATCGAGAACTACGACGAGGTGGCGCGGACGCTCGAAGGGACGCCGTATGAGAACATGCTCGGCGTCTCGTGAATGCGTTGGTGCTCGCCGCACCTTCCTCGGTGTCTGCGCGCGAATCCGTCATGCCTTGTCGCGGCTCCGTACCAACGCATTCACGAGACGCCAACGCCGCGTTCGTCCGCGCTCGATGACCGCGTCGAACATCGCCTCGTACTCCTTGACGCGGGTGTGCCACGTCCAGCTCTTCGTGACCTCGGCGCGCAGGGCGGCCCCCATGTCGATCAGCCGCTCGCGGTCGTTCTTCAACTTCTCCAGGGCGCTGGCCAACGCGTCGACCGTCCGGTCGACGACGAGCCCGCTCTCGCCTGATACGACGAGCTCGTCCACGATGCCCACGCGCGTCGTGATCACCGTCCGGCCACAAGCTCCGGCCTCGATGAGAGTCAGCGGCGCGCCCTCCTCCCTGCTCGCGCAGACGTAGGCGTCGATCGCATGGTAGAAGTCGATCATCTCGTCCCGCTCGAACGGCCGCCCATGCGAGTGGCCCTCCGCCGCGACGACGAGTCGCACCCCGGGCACGCGGGCAACCGCCGGCTCGATCAGGTTGGGCAGCCCCTTCAGCTCGGCGTACTTGAGGGAGCCCGCCCAGCCGACGACGAGCTCGTCCCCTTCCCTGCGTGCCGGAATCGGCTCGCGCTCGAAGAAGCGCTGTGGGTCGATTCCGTGGCGCGTCAAGAAGACGCGCGGGTGCCGCCCGGCAAGCAGCTCACCCAGCTCCGCCGAGATCGCTCCGACCGCCGACCACGGCTCGAGGGCCACCGCCAGCTCGTCGGGCCCCCACCCCTTCTTGGCCCACGAGTTGAAGCTCGACACGACCGTCATCGCCCGGCGCGCGGGGATGCGCGCGGCCCTGATCAGCTCGCGCGAGCCCTGGCCCCACCAGAAGAAGTAGGCCGCGTCGAAGCCCCGGCCGTGCCGCGCCGGGTCGAACTCCGACTTGGGCACCTTCGTGAAGTCGTAGCGCTCGCCGGCGAAGTGCATGAGCTCGTCGGCCAGGAAATCGAAGGCCCATCCGGGTCGATCAGGCACCAGCAGAATGCGCGGTTTGGGCATGGGGTTTTTGCGCGGGGGCACACGTCAGGCGCGCCGCTGCGCCTATCATACAGGCCGCGCGCGGCGGGCTCAGGGCCGCGGACGCAGCGACCAGCCCCATGACCGAGCGAGCCCCGCTACCGATCCTTCACTACATCTCGCTCGAGAAGATCGGCGGTGTCGAGCGCTACTTCACGGGCTTTCTGTCCCACCGCTCGGAGCGCTACGCCCCCCGTCACGGTGTCGTCCTGCGCGAGCCGATGCACCCGATCTTCCGGGACGAGGTGGTGCGCAACACCGAGGGGACGTGGTACCGCAAGAGGCTCGGCGGCCTCAAGATTCCCAAGTACCCGAGCAGCCTGCGGTGGAAGCACCAGACGCGCGTCGCGCGCAAGTTTGCCCCCGGGATCGCGCTGATCTGGAATCTGCTCGGCGACGTCCAGGCGCTGGAGACGGCCAAGGCAGCCGGGCTGACCACGATCTACTGGGAGCGCGGTCTCGGCTGGTTCAACCTCATAGGCGAAGCGCAGTCGCGCGCCTTTCTCAAGGGGGTCGACGGCGTCATTGCCAACTCGCACGCAGGACGTCGGATCCTCGAGCTGGGCTGGAATCACGACGGCCCGATCGTCGTGCACAAGAACGCGCTCCGCGCGGACGCGACGCCCCCGCGGCGTACGCCCAAGACCGGTCCAGTCGGAAGGCCGTTCCGCGTCGGCGTCGTCGGGCGACTGCTGCCGTTCAAGGGCATCAGCCTCGCGGTCCACGCGGTGAAGAAGCTCGTGCGTGAAGGCCTCGACGTCGAGCTGCGCATCGCCGGCTCCGGAGCGCTCGAGAGCGAGCTCAACGCCCTGATCTCGAGCCTCGCGCTGCAGAGCTACGCCAAGCTCGTCGGCGAGGTCGCCGACATCGATGCCTTCTTCGATCGCGTCGACATCGTCGTTCATCCGGCGCTGCGCGAGCCGTGCTCGAATGTCGTCGTCGAGGCGATGGCGCGCGGCTGCCCGGTGATCGCAGGCCTCGTCGACGGCATGCCGGAGTTGATCGTCGATGGGCACACGGGCGTCGTCCTCGAGCCGACCCTGCCGTTGTCGGACTACGCGCAGTTCGGCGCGCACGCCGGCAAAATGCCCGAATTCGTATACGACCCCAAGCAAGACACCGTCGTCGAGCCGCGCCTCTTGGACCCGAGCGACATCGCGCGCGAGATCAAGGGCTACCTCGAAGACTCGGAGCGCTACGTGCGCGAGAGCGGCAACGCCGCCGATCACATCCGGACGAACTTCGACCCGCGAGAGCAGCTCGAGAGCGTCTACGGCACCCTCAACCGGTTTCTGGCCGAGGCGTGGCGCGACTCGGTCCAGGCGAATGTCGCGCAACGTGAGCCACGAAGTGGTTCAGAGCCTGATCCGTTGGCGGGCACGCCCGAGCCCACCGAGCCGCCGCGCGGCGGTCCGTTCGCGGCGGCCCCGTCGCCGACGGTTCGGCAGCAGGGTGGGCCGTTCGACGATCCGTCGAGCGACAACTGACGCAGGCCCTCCACGTTCAGTCGACGTAGAAGTCGACGATCTTCTGCAGCGCCCGCGGAGCGTACAGCTCCTCGGCGCTCGCACGCGCGGCGCTCCCCATGCGCTCGTGTAGCTCCGGGTCGCGCGCCAGCGTGAGCAACTGCTCGTACGCTTCATCGTCCGACTCGAACAGAAATCCGTTGACGCCGTCCTCGATGTACTCGACGTAGCCGCCGCGCCGGTCGGCGACGACGGGCAGGCCGCAGGCGAGCGCCTCGACGACGACGCGCGCCGAAGCCTCGAACCAGTCGGTGCGCGTGCGGTAGATGAACGCGTCGAGGCCCTGGAGAAAGCGCTCGGGCTCCCTGGGTGAGACCGCCTCGAGCCGTACGCCGACGGTCCCGTTGATCTCGCCCTCGAGGCAAGTCCCGCCGCGCACCTGCACTTCGCAGCCCGCATCCGCGAGCCGGCGGTACAGCGCTGGATCGCTCTCGCCGTGCTTGTAGCGCTCGTCGCGGCTGTGGCGCCCGATGCGGAACGGGAGGGTCGCCCCGGTTCGCCGCAGTTGGGCACGGCTGGCGTCGGGGGCGGGAGCGAAGCGTTCGAGATCGATCGGCGAGAGCTGCACCGTCCCCTCGTGCGGCACGCTCGCGGCGATGCGTTCGGAGGCGAAGACGACCCGCAGCTCCTCCGCCCGGGCACGCGCCAAGCCCCGCAAGCGGCGCTCGAGCCGGTCCGGCCGGTCCGAGTTGTAGATGACGGTGACCCGGCCCAAGTGGGCGAGGTGGACCCACGTTCCAAAGCGCGGTGCCCCGACGAAGATCACGTCGCCGCGGTGCGGGAAGTGCCAGCGTGACAAGACGATACGTTCGATCGGCCACTGCCTCGCGAGCACGGGATCGGGCGTCTGCTCGGTCCACAAGCGCACTTCGGCGTGCTCGCGCAGGAGCTCGTAGAGGTGCACGGCGCGCCCCTCGCTCCCTCCGCACGCGTCGGCGAACGTCGCGACGATGTGAATCGGCCCCCTCATCGCTGCGCAGCTTATCAAGCGCAGCGCTCGGTCCTCGGACCGCGCATCCGTACAATCCCGAACCATGGAGCGTCGCTTCCACATTGCCATCGCGACCCAGAAGCTGCCAACGCTCAGCGGCAAGGGCAAGCTCGTCCTCGAGAACGTGCGCGAGCTGTGCCGCATGGGGTGGAAGACCGACGTCCTCGCCCAGGAGGTGGATCCGAGGCCGTTCACCGACGCCGGGGCGCGCGTCGTGCGAGTCCTGCGCCCACCGCTGCGGCGCGAGCAGCGGCTCCAATGGTTCGCGTGGCGTGCTCAACGACATGCGAGCCGATCGGACGCACTGCTCGTGGGACACGGCGAATCGCTGCTCCGTCA
The DNA here is from genome assembly GCA_024226735.1 of bacterium. Classification (GTDB taxonomy): domain Bacteria; phylum Planctomycetota; class UBA1135; order UBA1135; genus JAAELL01. Next base: position 6,217 of record JAAELL010000130.1, read on the forward strand.
GGACGTGCTGCACGTCCACAACCTCCTGCACCGTACGCACGAAGCCGTTCGCGGCACGGTGCTCGAGGTGAGCGCGGAGGGTTCGGCGGCGCGCATGCAGCGCAGGATCTTCGCCGCGCGCGGATACCGGCACGTCATCGCCAACTCCCAGCTGGTGCGCGAGGATCTCATCCGCCGCTACGGACTGAGCAACTCCGACGTCACGGTCGTCCATCCCGGCTACGACCCCGAGCGCTTCTACGTGGGCGAAGACGAGCAAGCGGCCCGACTGCGCGCCGAGCTCGGTGTCCAACCCGGTGAACACCTGATCGGACTGATCACGTCCGGCGACTTCGCCAAACGCGGCGTCGACGCGTTCCTCAAGTCACTGTCCCGGTTGCCAATCGACATCCGCGATCGACTGCACGTGATCGTCGCGGGAGCCGACTACGCGCGCGGCCCCTACCAGGAGCTCGCCCAACAGTCGGGGATGGGAGCCCGCATTCATCTCGTGCCGCCGCGCGACGACGTAGAGTCGCTCTACCGCGCGCTCGACGTGTACGTGCACCCGGCGCGCTTCGAAGAGTTCGGCATGTCGGTGATCGAAGCGATGGCCTGCGGCGTCCCGACCGTTACTGGGACACACGTCGGTGCCGCCGAGCGGGTCGAGGGACCGGCGCGCGAGCTCCTGTTGAGCTCTTCCGATCCGGGTCTGATCGCGGCGCGCGTCAGCCAGTGCCTCGAGAACACCGAATGCCGGGCGCTCCTGCGCGACGCCGGGCTCGCGGCCGTGCGCGGCTGCACGTGGACCGAAAACGTCAGCGCCCACGTACGCTGCTACGAGGAGTACGCCTCGCGCCGCGATGCGAACGAGCGCGCGCGTCCCTCGACCAAGCAGGCTACAGCACGAGATGCCTGAGCGCCGCGAGGATCGAGCGCGTCGCGTGGCTCTTGTTCAGCGTGTAGAAGTGAATGCCCGGCGCGCCACGGGCGAGTAAGTCGCGGCACTGCATGATCGCGTGCTCGATGCCGGTCGCCATGACGGCGCCGGCGTCTTCCTGCACCGGGCGCAACCGATCGAGCAGCGCCTCGGGAATCGAAGCACCGCACATGCGCGTGAAGCGCTGCACCTGAGCGACGTTCGTGACCGGCATGATGCCGGGAACGATCGGGACGGTGATTCCGGCCCCCCGCGCGCGCTCGACGAAACCGAAGTAGTGCTCGTTGTCGAAGAACAGCTGCGAGATGAGAAAGCCCGCGCCGACGTCCTGCTTGAGCTTCGTCCACTTCAAGTCGGACTCGGTGCCAGTCGACTCGGGGTGATTCTCGGGGTAGCTGGCCGCACCGACGGAGAAGTCGAACTCCTGCTCCAGGAACGCGATCAGGTCCGTCGCGTGTCTGAAGCCATCGGCGGGCGGTTCGAAAGCCGTGTCCTCGGCCGGAGGATCGCCGCGCAAGGCGAGAACGTTCTCGATCCCGCTGTCGACGAGGCGTTGAACGCTCGCGCCGATCTCGGCGCGGCTCGCGGCGACGCACGTCTGGTGCGCCATCGCGGTGAGAGCGAGCTCGTCCTGAATCCGGGTGACGATCTGGTGCGTCCGGTCGCGGGTCGATCCCCCGGCCCCGTAGGTGACGGAGACGAAGTCCGGCTCGACTGCGCTCTTCAGGTCCGCCACGGTGCGCATCAAGTTCTCGGCACCCGCATCGGTCTTCGGCGGAAAGAACTCGAAGCTGAAGACGGGATGGCCCGCAAGGTAGGCGTCGCGGATCTTCATTGGCTCTCCTCCGAGGCCTCTTCGAGGATGGCTTCGAACCGTGCGCGGAATCTGGGGGGGATCGGCATACTCTTCATGTCGTCGACCTGCACGCACGCGGTCGTCATGCGCGCCTCGAGGCACTCCACTTCGTCCAGATGGAAACGGTACCTCAATCCTAGGGACGACTTCCCTAGATGAAAGCAGGTCACTCGGATCTTGGGCCGGTCGCCGAACCGGAGGGCCGTGCGAAAGTCGACGTCGGCGTGAACCAGGGGAAAGCCGATCTTCTGCTCGAGCAGGAGATGGTAGTAGCGCTGGCCGACGTGCTTCTCCCATACCTCCTCGAAGACGTCGTGAACGTAATCGAACAGGCGCGGGAAGTAGGCGATGCCCGCCGGGTCGACGTGCCCGAAGCGGACCTGCAGCTCGGTCTCGAAGTCTCTCATGCGAACAGATCGGGCCAGGCTTCCGCAACGGACGTCTCGATCATGTCCGCGAGACGTTCGATCAACTCTTCGCCTTCTTCGGAGGTGGCGGCCGCCGGGTCACCGCAGTACGCCTGTTCCGCGCCGCACTCCTTGAAGCTCGTCTTGCCGGCGCTCATCTTCTGAATCAGGTCGATGCGCAAGGGCGGTAGCGCCCCGCGCTCGTCCTCGCGCACCGAAGGCCCATCGGCAGCGAGCACGATGCTCGCTTCGTAGCGGCCGGCGTGACAGTCGCCGCTCTTGAACTCGTCGCTCAGCGTCTCCGCCCAGCGCCGGCGCGTGTTGTCGGGAAAGACGACCTGCGCTCGCCCGGGGCGCCGCTCGGCGAAGTCGAGAATCACGCCGCGCAACACGTTCACGTGGGCCGGCTCGAGGTGTCCGTTGGAGAAGACGATGCGCTGCACTCCCTGCTCGGAGAGGCTTACGGCGATGTCGTCGAGGACCGCCCAGAGCGTGCCGGGGCGAATGCTGACGGTCCCAGCGAAACCCTCGGTGAAGTTCGTCAGCCCGTACGAGAGCGCGGGCAACACCGTGCAGCGCACGCCACGTTTCTCGAGCCGGGCGGCCGCGCGCCGGGCCTGGGCGAGCGCGATCGTCACGTCGGTGTCGAGCGGCAGATGCGGCCCGTGCGGCTCCGTGCTGCCGATCGGCAGGATCACGACCGTGTCCGGACCGAGGATGCGGTCCGCCTCCGGCCAGGTGTGTTTCGCGAGATCGGTCATGGTCCCGCAGATCTTAGTCGCCGATCTCCGCCTTGAGGACCTTTCGCGCGACCTTGCCCTGGTCGTTCTTGGGCAGATGCTCGCGCCACTCGAACCAGCGCGGGTACTTGTACGGGGTGAGCCGCTCCTTCAGGAATGCCTTCAGGTCCGCCTTCAGGTCCGCCTCGAGCCCGGCCCCGGGCACCGCATCGTCGTTCGCTACGACGAAGGCGAGCGGCTTGACGAGGCCACCCTCGTCCTCCTTGCCGACGATGCACACTTCCCCCAGCGCGGGGTGCTCGAGCAGAGCGTTCTCGATCTCGAGCGGCGAGACCCAGATGCCCGAGACCTTCAGGAGGTCGTCCGCCCGGCCTTCGTAGTAGTAGTAGTAGTAGTAGTAGTAGTAGCCCTCCGCGTCGCGCCGAAAAATGTCCGCGGTCGTGCACCACTCGGCCCGGAACGAGCTTGCCGAGGCTGCCGAGCCGCACGTCCCCGACGCGGTTCGAGATGTAGATGTGGAACATCTCCGCCGAGCCGATCCCATCGAGGATCTCGACGCCCGTGCGCTGCTTCCACCCGTCGTACACGTGCGGCGGCAACGCCTCGCCGGCGGAGAGGCACACGCGCAAGCTCGACAGGTCCGCGGTCTCCGCCCGCGGCGAACGCAGCATGTTGTTGATCAGCGTCGGAACGCTCGTGAGGAACCGCGGAAGACGGCGACCTTGCCCCCCCGCCCCTCGTCGAGGTTGCGATCGAGGAAATAGGTACAGAGGTTGAAAGGCGCGCTCCACGTCGGATTCATGACGCGGACACTGTAGTGGACACGGCAAGGGGAGGGGAGGGCGAGCGCCGACGCTCGCGACCTCAGCGCCTACTTCGTGGTAATGACGGTCTCCTCGACGCTGATCGTCTCGCCCGTCGCGAGATCGCTGATCCACAGCCTCGTGCGCGACGTCGACACGGGCGCGGGAGGGACCAGCGGATTGACGGGCGCGAGCCCGACGACGCGCATATTGTAGTCCGCGCCGGTGCCCGTGTTGGCGACCTCGATCAGGAACTCCTCGCCCGCAACGGCCGGGTAGAGGAGCTCCTCCGGCTCGCCCGGCCCGTTCTGGTTGACGGGGTTCGTGATGTCCGTCCCCGTCATCGGGTCGACGATCGTCAACACGACATCCGCGCCCAGGCCGACAGGCGTGAGCTCGATCGAGACGTCGGTCGCGGCGGCGGCGGTCAAGCTGAAGTAGTCGACCGTGAACGCGACGATGTCGCCCTCGATCGCATGGGCGATCCCTTCGTCGATCGCGCCGACAGTGTTCGGCATGTCGAAGGGATCGTTCGGCTCCGTCTCCGTGAACGGGTTGGCGTCGTTGTCCTGGATCGTGACGAAGAAGTCGTTGGCCGAGCCGATGTCGACGTTCGGGGACCCGACCAGCCGCAGAATGAAGCCCTCGTCCAGCTCGCCGAGCCCGTCCTCGAGGATGACGATCGAGATGCTCGCGTTGAGGTCGCCGGCCGGGATCAAGACGGGCGACGGCGTGATGACCTGGAAGTCGAGATTGAACGTCGCGGTCGGCGTTCCGAAGGGCGCCGAGAGCGTGACGAAGTTGATGTTCAGGTCTTCCTCGGCCGCCTCGGACAGCATGACCGTCGCGATGACGAGTCCTATGTCCTCCCCGATGCCGACCTGGCCGAGGGGGAAATCGACCTCGATCCCGCTCGACTCGTTGCTCGAGCCCGAGGAGGAGCCCCCCGAGGAACAGGCGCCCAGGAAAAGAGCGGCGATCATCAAGGCCGCGGCACGCATGGGGAGATCGAAGTGCATGGAGACGGGGGTGGGTTGGGGGTCGGATGCCTGCCAGGCCCGATCAGAAAGGGTACCCCACGCGGGGGGCGGGGTTACCCCACGACGCCTCCAGGCACCAGGATCGAGGCTTCGGTGGCCCCAGCCAGCTAGGCGATCGCCGCCTCGAGCTCCTCGAGGAACGCCCGCGCCGTGCCGTAGCGCTCGGAACGCTCGGCCCGCAGACCACGCGAGATAGCGCTCTCGATCTCCGGGGTCACCTCGACGCCGGGCTCGCGCAGCGACATCTTCGGCGGTTCCTTCTGCATCTTGGACTGGAACACTTCGACGTAGCTGCGACCCGACCACGGCAAAGAGCCGGTCAACAACTCGTACATGACCGTCGCCAGGTTGTAGAGGTCGGACGTCTCGTCGGGCGAGTCGCCGGTGAACTGCTCGAGCGGCGCGTAGTACGGCGTGCCGATCAGCGCGGTGCGCGTCCCGAGGTGCTTGGCCGACCAGAGGCCAGGCGTGATGCCGCCGTCGACGAGAACGCCACGTCCGTCGCCGGGCTGGAAGTAGATCGAGGCCGGCTTGATGTCGCCGTGCACCAGGCCCGCGGCGTGGACGGTGCCGAGCCCTTCGAGGATGCCGCGCGCGATGCGCACGACCTCGCCCTCCTCCATGCGCGCCTGGTCTCCCAGCCAGCTGCGCATCGACTGTCCCGGCGGGAAGTCGGAGACGAACAAGACGGTCCCGTCGTCGAGAACGCGCAGGTCGTGCAGGCGCGCGATCGAGTCGGCCTCGATCGTCGTCCACGCCTGCAGGCGATCGGCGAACTCCGCCGCTTGTTCACGATTGGCGAAGAGCCCCTGCGTGAAGGCCTGCAGCTCGCGCCGCTCGCCGTTCTCCTTGTCCTCGACCGCGAAGACGGCCGACATTCCTCCCTGCCTGTGGGCCCGAAGGATCTCGTAGCGGTCGATTAGGACTTTGCCGGGGACCAGGTCGAAGAGATTGAGATTGTTTGCCATTGCGAGTCTAGACGAGGGCTTCGTCGAAAAATGAGAGAGTTCGTTCCCAGGTTGCTCGCGCCTCCGCGTCGTTCCAAGCGGGCCGTAGTTGGTTGAAGAAGCCGTGCCCAGCCGAAGGCACGACCCGGATTTCCGCCTCTTTCGCGAACGCCGTCAAGCGTTCTTCGAACAGGCGCACGTGTTCGAGCGGTATCGAGGTGTCCTCGGCTCCAAAGAAGCCTAACAGAGGCGCGGTGAGATTCAGGGCCATCTCGAGCGGTTGGACTGGTTTGTTCGGCGATAAATCGTCGTAGACGAGGCGTCCGTAGAAGTCGACTACGGCCGCAATACGCCTGCTGTGACATCCCAGGAGGTAGGCGAGATTCCCTCCCATGCAGAACCCGATGACCCCGATCCGGTCGGCGTCGACGAGGCTCTCGCCGGCGAGCAGCTCAGCGGCGGCCTCGAGATCGCGCACGGCGCGGCGATCGGGCAGGCCGAGGACGGCGGCGCGAATCTGCTCGGTCGTCCAAATCGGTGCCGGGTCGTCGTCCGTGCTCGCCGGCCCGGGGACCCCTTCGCGTCCGTACATGTCGGGGGCGATCGCGACGTAGCCCTCGGCGGCGAAACGTTCCGCGACCGACCGCGTGAACGCGTCGAGACCGAAGACCTCGTGGACGACGACGACTGCCGGACGCGGCTCATCGCCGCCAGCCGGGGGCCGGAAGAGCTCGGCGGGAACGGCGTCGCCGCCATCGCCCACGAGCAGGACTTGTTCGCTCACGGCATCACCTCAGTAGGCCGTGTTCGCAACGTGCTCGCGCCAGCAGCCGGACTCGCGCAGCTCGAACAGCTGTTCGGCGAATTCGTCGAGCTCCTCGGCGCGCGTGTAGAAGTGAAGACTGACGCGAAGGTCGAGTCGGCCAGGATCGGGAAGTGGTCCCGCCAGAGCTCGGGGTCGTGCCGGAGTCCGGTCATGGAGCCTTTCGAGCGATGAAGCGTGTTTCCCGACCCCCGGTTTGTCCAGGGTCGGAGGTCAAAGCCCACCGGTCGCGAACCGAACGCGCAGGTCCTCGGGCAGCTCGACCCCGAACCCGGTGAGCGGCGGGAGCCGCAGTTCGGACGCGGTGCGCAGCGGCTCGACCTCGTCGAGGAAGTCACGGACGACGTCCGACGACGACTTGGACCGCAGGCCCAGCTCCACGACGCGCCGGTCCCCGCTCGTCCCCGGCCGTCCGAACGACAGGATCGACGCGGCGATCCAACGGCTCCAGTACTGCTCGGCCTGCGGACGGTGTGTCTCCTCCTTGCTGAACTCGACGAACAGCCGTTCCTCCTCCTCGCGTGCGTCGCACGGGGCGTCGAGCACGGTGCGGGCGATCGCCGCGAGCTCGCCCGACGCGGAGTCGACGAAGCTGCGCGCCGCGACGACCGCGGCGCGTCCGGTGAAGGCGAGGCAGGCGGCCAGCTCGAGGCGCGACTCCGGGTACGTGACGCGCTCGATCTTCTCCAGGACGTCCGTCGGAAGATCGTCACCGTCGATGGCGCGGTAGACACGATCCATCTCGCGCAGCACCGTCTGGTCGAACCGCATCTCCTCGACGCAGCGTCGTTTCTCGTCGAGGCCCGGCAAGAACTTCATGCCATGGCCGCGGATGTCCGCGATCGCCAGCAAGCGGTAGCCGTGGCTACGCAGGATCTGGCGTATCAGAGCCTTCGCCTCTTCGTCGATGTGCTTCAGCTCCACGCTTCCTCCGGGTCGATGCCAGTGAGCTCTTCGTCGGCGATCACGAGTCGCTCGACGGGTTTGCCCCCGACGATGTGGGACTCGATGATCTCGTCGACGTCAGCGGGGGTCACGCCGCCGTACCAGACCGCTTCGGGGTAGACCACCATCGTCACGCCGTGCGCGCACTGGTCGAGGCAGTACGCCTTGTTGGCGCGCACGAGACGCTTGTAGCCACGCTCGTACAGCCTGCTCTTCAACGCCGCCGCGACGTCGGCTCCGCCACGCGCCGCGCAACAGCCCTTGGGACTGTCCGCGGCTCGCTGGTTGATGCAGGTGAAGACGTGTCGTTGAAACTTGGCCATGATCCGGACGGTGGTTCGTGCGCGCGTCAGCCGCGCGCGCGTTGCAGGAGCTCCTTGGCGAGGATGAGCTTTTGGACCTCGCTGGTCCCCTCATGGATCCGAAGCGCCCGGACTTCGCGGTAGAGCCTCTCGACGACCTGCCCCACCTTCACGCCCAATCCGCCGTGGTGCTGCACGGCACGATCGACGATCCAGGAAGCTGTCTCGGTGGCGTAGAGCTTCGCTCGCGCCACCTCGGCGGTCGCCGGGCCACCATTGTCCACGGCGGCGGCGGCCTCCGCAACGAGCAGCTCCGCGGCACGCAGCCGGGTGTCCATCTCGGCGAGGTCGAAGCGCAGCCCCTGGAACGCCGGGAGCGGCCTTCCGAACTGCCTGCGGCCCTCCAGGTGCTCCTCGGCCAAGAGCGCGAGCTCGCGCGCCGCCGCCGGCCGCTCGTCCAACACGTCGACTCGTGGAGCGGCCAGAGCGGCGAACGTACGCACGCTGTCGCGCAGGGACGCGTCGCGCGCCGCCCTCAACCCTCGCCCTCCCCCCAACCCGGCCAGTTGCGGACGAAGTCGGGCCCGCGCTTCTCGACGAAGGCGTCGTAGCTCTCGCGGTAGTCGGGGTGCTTCATGCACTCCGCCTGGATCCACCCCTCGGCCTGCATCGCCTCGGGGAGCGTCATCGACGCCTCCGCGTTCAGCATGCACTTGGTCACCGCGAGCCCCATACTCGGACCGGCGGCCAGCTTGCGAGCGAGGGCTTCCGCGTGCGCGCCGAGCTCGTCGTCGGGTACGACTCGGTCGTACAGACCGATCTCCGCGGCACGCTCGGCCGAGACGAAGTCGCCCGTCATCAGGACGCTGCGCACCTCATCGCGCGTGCGCAGGGCCGCGAAGGTGTCGCGCAGCTCGGTGCAGGAGTCGAATGTCAGCGCATTGAGGCGCTCGGGTCGTTCCAGCCGAATGGTGGCGACGCCGTCCGATTCAGAGTAGTGAAAGTGCTCGGCCTGCATCCGGCGTAGTGTAGCGGCCACACCCGCCCGAGCACACGGGCACGCCCGCGACCGCTACTCGATCACCTTCACGTCGATCTCGAGGCGCTTCTCGCCGCGCAGGACCACGAGGTGCACCGTTTCGCCGACCTTGCGGGTCAAGCGCCACCAGCTGTGGAAGTGGTCGACGCTCGCGAAGTCGGTCTCTCCGCCGATCGAGACGACGACGTCCCCTTCGCGCAGCCCCGCGCGCCGAGCCTCCTGGCCGAAGCGCTTGTTCTCGCCCCAAGTCACCATGTACGTGATGCGGAAGGCGAAGACGTCGGTCGCGAGACCACGCTCCCGCTTCTCCGCGGGGGGCATCGGCGGTCCGCCGAAGCCGGGTGCCGGAAGCAAGCCCCACTTGAACGGGCGCCAGGAGAACGACAGGGGATCGCCGCGTTTCCAGCCTTCGGTGAGGACGAGCTCGGTCTGCTCGTCCTCGCCCGCGCGCACGAACCCGACCTCGAGCCGAGCCCCGCCCGCCGCGGCCTCGTTCAATGCCTCCATCAGATCCGACGCGGTCGCGATCGCGTACGGCCCAACGCGACGGAGCTCGTCGCCGGGGAGCAGCCCGGCTTTGCCCGCCGGCGAGCCTTCGGCCACCGCGGTGATCCTGCGCTGTTCATCGCGCGCGAGATCGATTCCGATGCGTGCGGGCGGTGGGTACCACCACATGTCGTCCGGCTGCCACGTGTTCTCGGCCAGTGCCTCTTCGTACAGGGCTGGAAAGACGCTGTGGCAATGGACGCACTCACCCTTGTCGCGCTTGGCGAACGCCGGGATGTCCTCGATCTTCAAAGGCTCGACCGGGATGCCCGGCGTCGAGCTCGGCACGTGCGCGGCGTGGCCCATGAGCCCCGAACGCAAGAACCGGGCGAACGAGGGTCGCGTGAGCCACTGATCGGGGCTGCGATGGTCGCGCCCGCCGTAGCGGTGGTAGATCGTCCCGTCGGCATTCATCGCGAGCGCCGAGAACGTCACGTCGAAATCGAATCGGTAGCGCAAGAGGTCGACGCCGCGCATGTCGATCACGCGTGCCAGAACGTAGGCGTCGTACAGCAGGCGAAGCTCGGAAGGGGGACGGACAACCTGCCCGTCGAAGGACTTGCAGTCCTTTCAAGCTTCTCAGCGGAAGACGATGAGCAGCGGCTTGTCGCTCTCCAGCGCCGCTGCGTTGGCAGCGTCGAGATCGGTGTACCAGCGGAGCTCCTGGGGATCCTGGGGATCCTGGGTCAGCGTGAAGACCAGAGCGGCAGCGACGAGCAGCAAGCGGTTCATCGCCCCAGGAGACCACGATCCGCGCGAATCTGCAGGGGATCTAGCGGTGTGATTCACTCTTGTGCGGCATTTTGGTCGGCCCGTACCCGCCCGCTGCTGCGTTGCGCCTCCTCCGAGACTTGCAGCGAAGTCGCGTCGTCGCTGCGCCTTGCAGCGAACGCGTACGCACCGACCAAAATGCCGCA
>JAAELL010000131.1 GCA_024226735.1 bacterium
CGCCACCGCGCGAAACCGGCCGGACAAATAAGCCGAACTTCTGACACACCCCACTAGTTTTTCGATTCGCCCGCAACCCCCGCCGGGCCGAGCGGTCCAATCATTGGGACGGCCCGAGCGAGGAGTGCTCTTCCCGGCCAGTTGAGCCCTTGACGTTGGCCGGCGGCGGCAGGGAGAGCGCCGATCCGTCGGCCATGGCCAGAGAGCATCGAGGAGCGGGTCGTCCCACCCAACCCCTCCTCGAGTCCGCTCCGGAGGGTCCGCTCCCGTATTCGGGACAGGCACGCCGAGACCCGCGGTTGGGAGTCCGGATTCGGGGCATCCGTCTCGAAGAGAGTCTTGTCATGCAAGATCTCCCTTCCGGTGCCTGTGAGCGAGCGTTTCCGTTCCACGTGCTCATCGACCACGACGGGCTCATCGTCGCGCTGGGTGACGCCCTGCGGCGCATCTGTCCACGCGTGCACGTCGGGGACGAGATGCTCCAGCACTTTGTGATCGAGCGGCCGCTGCGCGCCGCGGTCGACTGGCGAAGGATCGCGGACATGCCCGACTCGGAGTTCGCGCTGTCGCTCCAGAGCTACGAGCTCTGCCTGAGCGGCCCGATGGTGCCGCTCGATGGGGCCGTCGCGTTCCTCGCGCGGCCGGCCTACTTCCCCAAGAACCTTCCGAGCCGCTCGAGTGCGCCTCCGATGTGCTCGAGCGAGGTCGCGTAGGACAGCCGCACATGTCCGCCCATGCGGAACACCGCCCCGGGCACGACCGCGAGCGCCTCGGTCTCGAGGAGTCGCTCGCAAAACGTGCGCGAGTCGTCGCCGTCGAGGTGTGCCGACACGTCGGGGAACGCGTAGAACGCCCCGCGCGGCCGCGCCGTCGGTAGGCCGATGCCCGCGAGGCCCGCGAGGAGCAACTCACGCCGCTGGTCGAACTCGGCGACCATCGAGGCCACCTCGGGGGGCTCCTCGCGTAGCGCGGCCTCGAAGGCCTCCTGCGAGATCGCGTTCGGGCTCCCGGTGAACTGGCTCTGCAGCCGCGCGACGGCGCGCGTCACCTCCCGCGGGCCAGCCAGGTAGCCGATGCGGTAGCCGGTCATCGCGAAGGTCTTGCTCGACCCGTCGACGATGATCGTGCGCTCGCGGGCGTCGGGCGAGATGGTGGCCGGGCTGACGGGACGCACGCCGTCGTAAACGATGCGGGCGTAGATCTCGTCCGAGAGGATCCACAGGTCCTTCTCGTGCGCGAGCTGCGTGAGCTGCTCGATTTCTTCTCGGCTCCACACGTAGCCCGACGGGTTGCTCGGGGAATTGAGCATCAGTCCGCGCGTGCGTGGGCCGATCGCCCGGGCGATCGCGTCGAGATCGGGGCCGAGGTCGGCGCGCGGCTGCACGACGCGCGGCTCCCCGCCGGCGATCACGATTTGCGCGAGGTAGCTGTCCCAGACCGGCGCGAGGGTCAAGACCTCGTCCCCCGGCTCGACGAGCACCCACAGGACGTTCGCCAGCGCGTGCTTCGCGCTGTGGCACACGCAGACGTCATCGGGCTCGTAGTCGATGCCGCGCGTCGCGTTCAGGTGACTGGCGATCGTTCCGCGCAGGCTCGGCCGCCCCGCCGCCGGTGTATAGCGCACGTTGCCGCCCTGGACGGACGCGCACGCCGCCTCGCGCACGGCGCTCGGCGCGTCGAAGTCCGGTTCGCCGACGGCCATGCTGATCACGTCAACGCCGGCGGCACGGAGCTCCTGGGCCCGCGCGGCGAGCGCGAGGGTCGAGGAGCTCGCCACGGCGGCGGAGCGACGGTTGGGGGCAGGCACCGCAGGATTCTCACCCGGGATCCACTCGCGCCGTACACCGAATCCGGGAAGAAATCAGGGCTCCGGACGTCGCTCGAACGCACTCCGTCAGTATGTTGACGGCCAATCTCCGTGGGGTAGACCGCCGGTAATGAGCCTCAAGAAGCGCATCCTCCGCATCGTTCTCGTCTTGCTCCTGCTTGGCCTGTTCGTCGGGTACTTCACGTTCTCGACGCTCCTGTTCAAGCCGCTCGAGTCCGACTACGAGTTCGACGTCGCCGCGTTGATCTCCGCCAAGGTCGACTTCTACGTGGCCAAGGCGGGCCTCGAGAACACGTTCGGCGAGTTCCCACGCCTGGCTGTGGCCGACGAGCTGGAGAGCCACGAGGCGTACCAGATCCTCAGCGAGTCGCCGGAGTGGAACGATCAGCTCCGCGAGCTGGGCATCGACGACGCCTTCTGGGAGAACCTGCGCAAGGACCTCGACCAGCTGCCGCCGGGATTCGAGCTGCTCGAAATGTTCGGTGGCCGCGACATCGCGCTCGCGGGAAACTTCACCGGTCCCGATCTGGTTCAGTCGGACTGGGCGATCTACGGACGCGCGAACTGGGCCGGCAAGCTCGCCGTCTCGCTCCTGAAGTATCCGGGTCTGATCGGGCTCGGCAAGCAGGGGCTGTCCGCGTCGGTTCAGGACGACCACGTTCATCTGACGGGCGAACGCCTCGACCGGCCCTTGTTCATCACGCGCATCCAGGACGTCGTCATCGCCGCGACCTCGCTGCAGTTCATCCAGGATGCGCACGTGCTCGCGCAGGCCTCCGGCGCCGAGTCGCTCTTCGGCAGCGCGGCGTACAACGACCACATCCGTGGCGCGCCGCGCGGTGCGGAGGAGAACGAGGTCGAGATCCTCGTCGACGTCCGAGCGCTGCTCGCCAAGCGCGGTGCCCAGGAGCCGTGGCCGGATCTGACCAGCGAGCGCTTCATCCCGGCGTTCGCGGGCCGCTTGTTCCAGGCGCCGTCCTGCAAGAACGTGATCGGCGTGATCGGGACCGAGGAGGGACTGCAGGTCGACCTCTACGGCGGCTTCTCGTCCGAGCTGATCGATCCCTCGCAGGTGCGGCTCTACCGCTCGCCCGGATTCGACCAGCGCACGATCCTCGAGGTCGCCGACTTCGCGCCGGCGGACTCGACCCTGTTCGTCTACATCCACGGCCCCGTCGGCGATCTCTTGAGCCAGGTGTTCGAGTCGGTCGAGCCCGCGCTGCGCGAGAACCTCGAGGACGCGTTCCGCACGACCGGGCTGTACGACGACCTCGATCAGGTGATCGACGAGCTGAGCGGCGGGCTGCACAACCGGCTCGTGTTCGCCGCGCGCAAGAACGACTACCCGCCCGACCCCGATGGGCCGGAGCACGACGACACGCCGGTGTTCGCCGTCGGGCTCGTCGCCTGGACGGCCGACGTCTCGAAGGTGGAGAAGATCCGCGACGACATCGGACTCAACGGCTCCAAGTTCGGCCTGCAGGGGCGCGAAGCCGGGCAGACCGGATACATGAGCTACGTCGCGTCCGGCTACCCGACGCGCGAGTACTGGTCGCCGTTCGTGCCGGGCACCGGCATGGTCACGACGATGAACACCGAGGAGAACACCTACATCGCGAACGCGAAGGGCATGCTCGACAGCATGCTGAAGTCGCGCACGCAGACGAAGGAGCTCGGCTACCCCTCGCTCGCCGACCGCTTCGACTTCCCGGCGATGGTCGACAGCGCGTTGCCGTCCGCCAACGTGCTCGTCTGGCTCAATCCGCGCGAGGGCGCCGCGACCCTGCGTCGGCAGGCGCGGCGCAACGCCGAGCTCGACGTGCAGTTCAGCATCGACTGGGAAACGGTGCGCAACAAGGAAGAGGCCAAGGCCCTCGAGAAGCTCTTCCCGGGCAAGGCCAAGGACCAGCTGAGCGAACAGGAGCTGGGCCAGCTCGACACGGAGGTCGAGCCCAAGCTGCGCGACTACCGCCAGAAGTTCATCGCCGAGCAGGCGCCGCTCCTGGAGGCGGCGAGCGAGCGCAAGATCATCTACCTCGAGGCGATCTCGAATGCGCTGGTGATGCTGCGGCTGGAGCCGAAGCAGTTTCGGCTGTCGGCGCGGGTGAACGTGCCGCTCGAGGAGTAGCGCTCGGTCCCGCTGCCTCGCGACCTGGGCGACCTGGGCGACCTGAGCGACCTGGGTGAGACGGCGCGGCAGCCGCGCTGGCTATACTGGCCCCGCGTCGATGGGAGTGACACCGGGAGAGCTGCTCGCCGCCGTTCGGTCGGGTGAAGTCGTGCCGTTCGTCGGCGCGGGGCTCAGCGTGTCGGTCGACCGGACGCTGTTTCCCGGATGGAAGGAGCTGGTCCAGGCGCTCGCCGACAAGACGATCGACGAGAAGCTGGACGCGTCCAAGATCGCGCAGGCGATCGCGCAGGGAAAGCTCGAAGACGCCGCGCAGCACGCGCTCGACGGTCTCGGGAAGAAGCTCTTCGGAGGCGTCGTGGTCGACAAGTTCGGCAAAGGCTGGAACGACGCCGTGAACGCCGACCTCTCGGCGGTCTCCGCCCTTTGGCGGCTGCGTCCGCCGGTCGTCATCACGACCAACTACGACAGCGTGTTGACGTGGCCCTGGGACGTGCGGCCGTCCCTCCCGCTCGGAGTCGCCTCTGCGAGGCCGACGCCCGTCTACAACGACGATCCGGCCGAGCTCGCCTCCCTCGCGCAGCACACCGACCGCGAGCACCCGCGCGTATGGCACCTGCACGGAGCTGTCAGCCGCACGGACACGGTCGTGCTCGCGCGTTCCCAGTACGACGCGCTGTATCCGCAGGCCGGCGCCGATCCGTCGCTCGCGGTCACGCGCCTGCGCGACTTCATCGCGGGCCGCACACTGCTCTTCGTCGGCTACAGCCTCGAGGACGAGCTGGTGATGCGCCAGGTCCAGCGCGTCCTCGAGCTGACCAAGGGCTACGCGAGCAAGAGCTACGTCCTCGCCAAGAAGGACGCGATCGATCCAAAGACCGCGTTCAAAGACCTCAACACCCAGGTCATGGAGTTCGAGGACTTCGGCCTGCCGCTGATCGAGCGCCTGCAGGCGATCCGCGTCGAGGCCTGGCCGGACGAGCCGCTGCGGCCAGAGGCCGTGTCGCGCGACGGCTTCCAGGGGCTGTGGAACGATCTGTTCGCGCGGCTGCGGGGCGTCGCGTGCGCTCCGGCCGACGTGGGCGAGGCATTCGCTGCGGCCAAACCCGACGATGTCGCGCGCATCGAGTGCCGCGGCGACGGCGTGTCGCTCCTGTATACAGCGATCGCTCAGGTCGCCCGCTACTGTGTTGGACGCGACGGCCGCCATCCGCTCGTGCGCTTCCTCGGCGGCGTCGTTCCCGCTTTGCGCGAAGAGCATCGCGCGAGCGTCCAGGAGTGGCTCGACGCTGCCATGCCCGAGCTCGCCTCGGCGCCCCACGAGGCGGCGGCGCGCGCTCCCGCAGGCCCGGCCTACGTCCTGGTGCGGGTCGCCGAGGACGAGGACGCCGGACCCCAGCACTGGGACGTCGAAGCGTGGGTCGACTGTGGTGCGGGCATGACGGCGCTCTTCGCAGACAGGTTCGCAGCGGGCGACTTCCAAGGGGTCACCGACCGCCTCGCCCTGCGCCTGATCCAGGAGCGCGTCGCGCGGCCGGAGACGACGGTCGCGTTCCTCCTGCCGCGCGCCTGGCTGTGCCATCCGGTGCACGGCCTCGCGCCGACGCCCGAGCAGGTCCCCGAGCCGCCGCTCGGCAAGCGCCACCGCGTCGTCGTGCGTTCGCTCGAGCGTACGCGTTCGCCGCGCGCGCGCGCGCTGCTGGACCAGGCTTGGCAGCGTTGGATGGCGGAGGGCGGCGCGCCACTCGACCTCACCGATTCGGACCTCGCGGGCGGCGCGAACCTCGAGCGCGGCGTCTGGCTGCGCGCACCCGACAGCGAGCATCCGGCGCTGTTGCAGACGGTCGCGGACGGCGAGTCGACGTGCGTCGTGCTCGAGCCGGGCTCGGACGAGTGGCCGCCGGACTCGAAAGCCCTGGACACGCTCCTGCAGGCGGGCGTGCCCGTCGTCCTGTGGGTGCGCAAGAAGGGCGAGGTCGACCTGCGGCAGACCGCCCGCGATGCCCTCGCCCAGGTGCCGCTCCACGACCTGCCGCAGCGGATCTGCGACTGGCGCAAGCAGTCGCACGAGCCGCTGGGTCTGACCCTGCTCTACGACGACGCCGACCGCATGCCTCCCCACGGGAGCGACTATTCGATCGACAGAAGGACGAACGATGGCTGACGACTGGAAGATCTATCGCGGCGACGGCGCCGACCACGCCGCGGACCTCGCCAAGATCGACGGCGTCGCGCCGCCGTGGCGCGATTTCGCGCGCCGCGACCAGCAGCGCGCGACGACGTTTCGGCCTCCGCCGAACGTCGTCGAGGTCGTCAACGCGGCGCTCTACCTGCGCCGGCCGGTGCTCGTCACGGGCAACCCCGGCACGGGCAAGTCGTCGCTCGCGTACTCGATCGCGCACGAGCTCGGTCTCGGCAAGGTGCTCGCCTGGCACATCAACTCGCGCTCGACGTTGCGCGACGGGCTGTACGAGTACGATGCGGTCGCGCGCCTGCGGGACGTGACGGTGAGGGCGGAGAAGCGCAAGGCCCAGGCGGCGGTCGCCGCCAAGAAGAAGGGGACGCAGGCGAAGGCGACGACGATCAAGAGGGAGGACCTCGGCCGCTACGTGACCCTCGGCCCGCTCGGGACCGCCTTCACCGCCGAAGCCCCCGGCCGTGTCGTGCTGATCGACGAGATCGACAAGAGCGACATCGACCTGGCCAACGACCTCCTGCACGTGCTGGAGGACGGAGAGTTCGAGATCCCCGAGCTCGTGCGCGTGCAGGACGACAGCGACAAGATCGACGTGCGCCTGCACGACGAGGCCGGCAAGACGGCGAGCGTCGAGCGCGGCCGCGTCCCGTGTCGCGCCTTTCCGATGATCGTGATCACCAACAACGGCGAGCGCGACCTGCCGCCGGCCTTCCTGCGGCGCTGCCTGCGCTTGCGGATCGAGAACCCGCTCGAGGCCGAGCTCGCGGACATCGTCGAGAACCACCTCGGCGCGAAGGACGCCAAGGCCTTCGAGGACCTGATCGGCTACTTCGTCAAGAAGCGCGACCAGGAGCAGGTGATGCTGGCGACCGACCAGCTCCTGAACACGATCTTCCTGCTCGCGCGCGGCGGCGAGATGTCGGCCGAGGACCGCGAGAAGCTGAAGGCGATCCTGTTGCGCGAGCTGACGTCGGTATGAGCGACGCGCTCGAGCGGATGGTGCGCGCGGTGGCGGCGGCGGGCGGGGCGGTGCCCGACGCCGAGACCGTGCGCGACGCCGTCTGGCTCGCGCTGCGCATCGCCGAGCGCACCCCAGCGTCCGTAGACGCGGTGCCCGATGGACCATCGCCCGAGCCGGCCGCGCACGAGCGCGAGCAGCGCGAGCGCCCCGGCGAAGAGCCCGGGCGCCAGGAGCGCGAGCGCCCCGACGAGCCGGAGCCGCGCTCCTCCGCCGCCGCGCCGTCGCGCGCACCCGCCGCGGGCGAGGTGCAGGTGCCCTTGCGGCGCGGCACCGTCGGCGCGGCGGCCCCCCTTTCGACGGCGCGCACGCTCGCCGGCGCACTGCGGCCGCTGCGCCTGCGGACGCCGTCGCCCTCGCGGCTCGAGCTCGACGAGGACGCGACGATTCGCCGCATCGCCGAGGAAGGGGTTTGGGCGCCGGTGTTCCGGCCGGTCGCCGAGCGGCTGCTCGAGGTCGACCTCGTCGTCGACGGCTCGGCGTCGATGCTCGTGTGGCGTCAGGTCGCGCGCGACGTGCGCAACGTCCTGCACTGGTCGGGCGCGTTCCGCTCGATTCGCATGTGGTGGTTCGACGCGCAGGAGACGCCGTTCGCGCTCTACGCGACCGCGGACGACCTCGCCCGCCGCCGGCACCCGCACGCCTGGCGCGAGCTGGCCGCGAGCGCACGCCGCAGCGTCGTCTTCGTCGTCAGCGACTGTGTCGCAGGCGGCTGGCGAAGCGCGGAGCTGCTCGAGCCCCTGCGCGCGTGGTCGTCGCGCGCGCCGCTCGGCATCCTGCAGCCGCTGCCGCGGCGCCAGTGGCCGCGCACCGGGCTCGGCCAGCTCGAACCCGTGCGTCTGCGCACGCACACCCCGGCGCTGCCCAACGCGCGCATGGACTGGAAGGCGGAGCTCGCGTGGCCGACGGGCGACGCCGGCGCCGTGCGCGTCCCGGTCGCGGCGCTCGCGCCGTACGCGCTCGAGTCCCTCGCGCTGCTCTTCGCGGGGAAGGGCACGCGTTGGGTGAGCGGCGTGTCGTTCGAGCAGGAGCTCCTCGACGCGGCCGCGGCGCCCGAGGCGCCAGGTGGTGCGCCGCGCGTCGCGCTGCCCGGCCGCGAACGCGTGCAGCGCTTCCGCAGCGCGTCGACGCCCCTCGCGCGGCGGCTCGCGGGTTTGCTCGCTGCGTCGCCGCTGTTGAGCCTCGAGGGCTTGCGCAAGCTGCGCGGCACACTCGTGCCCGAAGCCGGCCCGCTCGAGGAGGCGGAGGTCCTGTTCGGCGGCCTCGTCGAGCTCGCCGCGCCCGAGCACGAGCAGTACACCGAGGGCGAGGACTTCCAGCTCTTCTTCCACCCGGATGTGCGCGACGCGCTGCTCGAGAGCGTGCCGATCGACGACGCGTTGGCCGTGCTGCAGGTCGCCGGCGAGCTCGCGCGCGAGCGCGGGATGGACGTGCGGTCGTTCGAGACGTGGTTGCTCGATCCGGAGGAGCACGTGGGGGCGGTCGCGCCACAGGAGAGCGAGTTCTTCGCGGTGGCGGCGAACGTCTTGGAGCGGTTCGGTGGGGCGTACGCGCGGCTCGTGGGGGAGGGGCGGGCGGCGCAGGCGAGCGAAGGGGAGGAGGCGCCGGAGTGGTCGATCGCGATTCTGCACGAGCTGCCGCGGGCGTCGATACTCCGAGGTCGCGACGTCGAGCTAGAGATTCTGCGCGAGTGGTGGTCCCAGGTCGACGCACGCCCAGTCGCCGTGCTGCATGGGCCGACGGGGATCGGCAAGTCGGCGCTCGCGCGCGCGCTGCTGGACATCGTGCTCGACGAGCCGGCAGTCGGTCGCGTCTTCGTTTGGTCGTTCTACGCGGAGCCGTCGCTCGACGCGGCATTGGAGGCACTCGTAGGAAGCCCTGATGTCGGCGGGCCAAACCGCCAGAGTTCCACGGACCTCGACAGGACGCTCCAGCAGTTCCTCGACCTCGCTAGTCAAGACCTAGTGATCTTGGATGGTTGTGAACGTCTCGACGTGGGGCCGGCGCAATGGGACCGCGTGCTCAACGTCGCCTTGGGACGGCGAACGGGCAGAACGCGCCTCCTCTTGATTTCGACGCAGCCAGACTTGATCACTTCGTTCGACGCATTACTCGTGCCGGTGCGCGAGCTCGACTCGCACAACCGCGTTCTGCTACTGGAAGACCGCTTCGGCTACCAGTCGGAGTGGATGGCGGAGGTCGCCGATTGGCTCGGTGGCTCTCCGGGCGCCTTGCTGCATCCCGCCCCCGAGCTGGACGATCTCGCGACGCCCGCCGAGGCGCTGGTGCCGTGGATCGACACTTTCGCGAAGGGTGGGGCCGAGGCGCTCGATCGCGTCGTCGCCATGATGAAGGAGATCGACGACCGACTCGTGACCGACGAGAGCGGTCGAACCGAGTTCCACATCGCCGGCAAACGAGTGATGTCGTGGCGCGAAGGCGAGCTGCACGTCCGCATTGACGAGGGCCGTGCAGCCACGGATGCCGACCCGCTGCTGGACTTCGAGGGGACGCTCGAGGTCGGCGCCCGCGTCACGGTTCACGACAAGCCGATGTGGGTGGGCACGGCGCAGGTCGTCGAGCACTCCGGGGACCAGTTCGAGCTCGGGCTCGATCGGGAGCTCGAGCCCGAAGAGGCCGACGAGGTGCTCGGCAATCCAGTGTTCCTCGCTGACCGTCTCGTCGGGGTCGTGACCGAAGCTCATCCGCCCGACGACGACGAGCCAGGGGCGCTGAGCGTCATGGCGATCGATCGCGTGCGCGAGCTCGTCGACGCCGACGGTTCCGATGAAGCCGTGACCTACGACGTCTTCCTCAGCTACTCGAATCAGGACTTCGGTCGTGTGAAGCCGATCACGAACGCTCTCGAGAGCCACGGTCTGAAAGTATGGACCGAGCAGAACCTCAACGTGCGCTGGCAAGCATCGATCCAAGAGGCGCTTGAAGGCTCGCGTGTCGTGGTCGTTGTGTGGTCCAAGGACTCGCTCGCTTCTTCGAGCGTGCGCGACGAGGCGGCTTTCGGCTCGACGCGCGGGCGTCTTGTCGCCGTAAGCCTGGATCCGGTTCGCGCACCTCTGGGGCTACGGACTCCGGCGATTGACTTCTCCGGGTGGGACGGCTCGCGCTCCGCGCGGGAGATCACCGGACTGGTTGCGGAGATCCGCGACGTCGCTGGCAGGACAACCGCGAACGACGACATCGCAATCTACCTCTCGTCGACGACGAGTGACCTCGCAGGGCATCGCGACGCGATCTCTGCTGCGATCGATGCTCACCAAGGCTACCGCTGCGTGTTACTGGAAGGCCTTGGCGCGCAAGCGTGGCCGCCGCATCAAGTAGCCGCGGAGAAGATCGCCGAGTGCGACGGTTTCGTCGGGGTCCTGGGGTTCCGGTATGGGACGCGCCCGCAGGCTTCGGAGAAGTCGTACAGCGAGCTCGAATACGACGCCGCCACGGCCAAGGGAATCCGGCGCTTCATGTTCTTGGCGTCCGAGGACGACCGACCCACCCAGGAGATCGCCCAGGAGATCGCCCAGGAGATCGCCCAGGAGATCACCCAGGAGATCACCCAGGAGATCGCCCAGCTCGAGTTCCGTGAGCGCGTGCGAAGAGAGACTGAGTATGAGGAGTTCGGTAGCGCAGATGCGCTCGCGTCTCGAGTCGTCCAATCGATCACGCGGCACTTCGAGGGACGGCCGGATGAGTCAGCCTTCGAGATCTCGGAGATCAAAGTCGAAGGTTACGAGAGAGTTCTCCGCTGCCGTGACGCGGCCTCTGGGCTGCATGCGCTCATCGCCGTGCACGACACGACCCTCGGCCCCGCCCTCGGCGGCATCCGCATGTTGCCCTACGTGAGCGAAGAAGAAGCCCTGTTCGACGCCTTGCGCCTAGCTACGGGCATGTCGCACAAGTCCGCCCTCGCGGACGTCGGTCTCGGCGGCGGCAAGGCCGTCATCATCGGTGATCCGAACACGGTCAAGAGCGTCGAGCTGATGCCGGCGATGGGGCGCTTCATCGAGACTCTCGGCGGCCTCTACATCGCAGCGGAGGGCATGAACGTCAGCCTTCAGGACCTCGAGGTCATGCGCCGCGAGACGCGCTGGATCGTCGGCCTCTCGCGCGAAACTGGCGGCTCGGGGGTTCCAGCTCCCTACACGGCCCAGGGTTGCCTCGTCGGGATCCGTGCCGCGCTCGGGGAGGTCTTCGGCGACGACTCGCTCGAGGGGCGGCGCGTCGTCGTCGAGGGCGTCGGTGCGGTCGGCAGTCGGCTGGCCTTCCAGCTGGGTGAGGGCGGTGCCGAGGTGTTCATTGCCGACATCGACGGTGACCGAGTCAGGAAGTTGGCCGAGCAGTACGGCTACCGCGTCGTCGATACCGACCGTGTGATCGAGCTCGACTCCGACGTCTACGCACCCTGCGCGCGCGGCCCCGTCATCACTGACGAGACCCTACCGCGCCTGCGCTGCCGGATCGTCGCCGGCGCCGCGACCAACCAGCTCCTCGAGCCGCGTCATGCCGACGAGCTGCGCAAGCGCGACGTTCTCTGGGTTCCCGACTTCGTCCTCAACGCCGGCGGCTTGATCAACGTCGCCGCCGAGCTCCACGAGGGTGGCTACGACGAGGCGGTCGTCCTCGAGAACTTGGAGCGCATCGCCGCGACCCTGCGCGAAGTGTTCGAGCGCTCTCGTGCCGACGACGTGTCGACGCTGGAGGCCGCCAACCGCATGGCGCACGAGCGGCTCGCTCCGGCCTGAGGCGAAAGCGAGAATGGTGCCCGGGACTGGAATCGAACCAGCACCCGTTTTACCGGACCAGATCCTTAGTCTGGCGCGTCTACCAGTTCCGCCACCCGGGCACACAGTCCTCTCATCCAGGGGGCCGGGTAGACGGGTCTGACGACCGGTGGGGCGACCACCCCGGTGCGGTTTCCCGCGCGAGGGGGCGAGGAGTCTAGACCAGGAATCGGTCGGCTTGCAATACCGGTGATCGGAACTCCTCCACGAGCCTGGAACTGGCGGGCCCCGTGGTTCATGCTCCGCGCTCGCCTCGCTGTCACGCCATGAGGCGTGACGCCGGCAAGCAGCCCTTTTGTCAACGCGCCTCCCGCGCCCAGCCCGCAACGCCTCCCCGATGCCTCCTCTCAAAGGCAACGTCGTCGTCGGCCAGTCCGGTGGTCCCACCGTCGTCATCAACCAGAGTCTCGTCGGGATCGTCGAGGCCTGCCTCGAGGCGGACGAGATCGGCGAGATCTACGGCGCCGTGCGCGGCGTCCAGGGTGTGCTCGACGAGGACTTCATCGACCTCAAGCGGCAGAAGAAAGAGGACCTCGAGGCGGTTGCCTCGACCCCCTGCGCCGCGCTGCGCTCGGTGCGCAAGAAGCCGACGCGCGAGGACTGCGAGCGCGCGCTCGCGGTGTTCCGCGCCCACGACGTGCGCTACTTCTTCTACATCGGCGGCAACGACACCGCCGAGACGGCCATGATCCTCAACGAGGTCGCGGTCGCGGACGGGTACGAGCTGAGGCTCTTCCACGTCCCCAAGACGATCGACAACGACCTGTGCGAGACCGACCACTGCCCCGGCTACGGCTCGGCGGCGAGGTTCGTCGCGCAGGCCCTGATGGGGGACAACCAGGACAACAAGAGCCTGGGTGGGATCAAGATCGACGTGATCATGGGGCGTCACGCCGGCTGGCTGACCGCGGCCAGCGTCCTGGGGCGCCAGCACGCGAACGACGGGCCGCAGCTCGTCTACCTGCCCGAGGTCGACTTCGAAGTCGAGAGCTTCGTCCGGGACGTGCAGAACGCCTGGGCCCAGCATGGCCGCTGCGTCATCGCGGTCTCCGAGGGCATCCACGACGCGGATGGGCGGCTGATCGCCGAATCGGGCGAGTCTGACGTGTTCGGCAACGTCCAGCTCTCGGGCTCGGGCGCGCTCGGCGACAAGCTTGCCGCGATCGTGCGCGAGAACGTCGTTCCGCCCAAGGGCGTGCCGCTGCGCGTGCGCGCGGACACGTTCGGCTACCTGCAGCGCTCCTACTTCGGCGTCGTGTCCGACCAGGACGCCCGGGAGGCGCGCGAGGTCGGGCGGGTCGCGGTGCGCGTCGCGACTTCGGGCAAGGTGCCCCATGGCTCAATCGTCATCCTGCGCGAGGGGAACGGGGCGAGCTACGCGCCGCGCTACGACGTCGCGCCGCTGGAGCGCGTCGGAGGCCACACCAAGCACATGCCGGCCGAGCTCCTAGCGGGGACGAGCGACGTCGCGCCGGCGTTCCTGGACTACGCCCTACCGCTGGTGGGGCCACTGCCGAGGCCGGGCAGGCTCGAGCCCCTGGCCGTGCCCAAGCGGCTCTAGTGCCCCGGCGTGCGCCCACGCCGGGGCACGCTCTTTTTGCCGGGTTGGTGGAGATTGCGCGGGCTCGGTAACTCGGTACTCCTCCGGGAAACGTCTCTCCTCTTGGATCCCGGGCCGTTCCGGTCCTATGATCTTGCGGCTTTTTACAGCGGCTGACATGAGCGAACGCGACGTCCAGATCCAGGATCATCCCGAGGGCCAAGGGCCGCCCTCGGCTTCCGGCGCGAACTCCAACCTGTGGGGGCTCGTCGTCGCGCCGGCCGGAATCGTGATCGCAATCATGGTCGTCGGCGCGCTGTTCGGCGCGCTCACGGGCTCGGAGAGCTCGCTCGACGAGAACCTCGAGCTGGTCGTGCACGGCGGCAAGAACCAAAGCACGCAGGCGCTGTTCAACCTGGCGCGCCAGGCGAGCGAGAACCAGCGCGCGCACGCCCAGCGTCTGGCGGGGGGCGACGTCGAGCTCCCCTGGCCGATGGCGGTGGGCTTCCCGCAGCGCGTGCGCGACGCCGCCGGCGAGCTGGACGAGGACGAGCACGAAACGCGCCTCGTCCTGGCGGTGCTCCTCTCGACCCTCGGCGAGCCGGAGGGCAGCGAGCTCCTGCGCGGCTTCCTCGAGCTGGGCGACTCGGAGGACCCCGATCAGAGCCTGCGCATGCGCGCGATCCAGAACCTCGGAATCCTGGGGGATTCGGCCGCCACGGAGGCGGTCATCGGCTTCCTCGATCACGACGAGCACGTCCTTCGACTGGCGGCCGCCGGCGCGCTCTCGCAGCTCCCCGGCGAGGGGGTGGGCGCGGCGCTCGAAGCGGCGCTCGGCGACGGGGTCCTCGACGTGCGCGCGACGGCGGCGCTCTCGGCCTCCAAGCTCGATCCGCCCATCGACGGCGCGGGCCCGCTGCTGCGCGACCTGACCGGGACGGAGATCTACAGCGCCGAGCGCGAGCAGGACCCGCAACGGTTCACCCGCGCGCGGGACGTGTCTCAGTTCCGGGTCCTCGCCGTCACGGCGCTCGGGCGCCTCGCCCTGGCCGAGGATCGGGCCTTCCTGGAGTCGTTGCGCGAGGACTCCGACCTGCTCGTGGCGGAGGCCGCGATGAAGGTCCTCGAGACCTGGGGCGGGGACGTGGAAAGCGGTCAATGATGCTCCGCGGGATGCCCTCTGCGACGCTCGGGGGGCCCCGGAGCCGGTGCGAGAACCGGAAATCGCTTGCGCTCCTGATCCCGGTCGCCCATCCTCTCCCCCGAATCCGCCCGAACCGGGCCAAAAACGGCTGAATGGGCGCCCTAGGAGGGTTTTCGAGGGGGTTCACCTCGCAGCCCCGAAACACGTCCATCCGGGCCGCGAGTGCGCGTCGCGCGCGTCCCCGCACCGGCCACGGATTCGCAGCAGATTCGACTCTCAGACTCGACTCAGACCAACCAATGAGACCCCGTCGTGGTTGACGCACCGGAGCAGGAGAAGACACAGGCCCCCGAGGCTGTCGAGAGCCCCAGGGCCGCGGCCCAGTCCCTCGTGCGTTCCCCGCTGCGCGGGGAGGTGTCCAGGCGCGGCATTCTCGCCGCGGGTTGGGGTGCCCTGGTCGCCGGCACGCTCGGGATGGTGGGCGCGATGACGCGCTTCATGTTCCCCAACGTGATGTACGAGCCGCCGCAGGAGTTCAAGGCCGGCATGCCGAGTGAGTACGGGGTCGACGCGGTCGACACCCGCTACAAGGCGGCGAACGGCGTTTGGATCGTGCGTCAGCAGCAAGGGTTCTACGTGCTGTCCACCGTCTGCACGCACCTGGGCTGCACGCCCAACTGGCTGTCGGCGGACGAGAAGTTCAAGTGCCCGTGCCACGGCTCCGGCTTCAACAAAGAGGGCATCCACATCGAGGGCCCGGCCCCGCGTCCGCTCGAGCGTTACAAGGTCACGTTCGCGGAAGACGGCCAGCTCTTGATCGACAAGAACACCAAGTACCAGGAAGAGAAGGGCCAGTGGATCCTCGAGGGCGCGTACCTGCCCTACGTGGGCTGATCCCCAGCCTCGTTCCTCGGGCCTGCCTACCGCTTCTCTCCACCTTTCCCCCCGCCCGCGCAGCACGCGGGACTCGACCGCAAGACGCTCTCCCCAGGCGCAGTTCTCCTAGATGGAAAAGCTCCTCGCCTACATCACGGGCACACAGCTCTGGAAGTCGCTCTTCCGCCACGGCTACCCGGACACGCCGCGCAACCGGACCCTCGCGGTCGTCTCCAACGTGGTTCTGCACCTGCACCCGGTCAAGGTGCGGCGCAGCGGCATCCGGCTCTCGTACACCTGGTGCATGGGAGGGCTCACGTTCTACCTGTTCCTGGTCGAGACGATCACTGGCCTCTTGCTGATGTTCTATTACCGCCCAACGGCGGAGCTCGCGTACCAGGACATCTTCGCCTTACGAGAACACGTGCCGATCGGCGTGATGCGCGAGGTGCACCGCTGGGCGGCGCACCTGATGGTGATCACCGTCTGGCTGCACATGTACCGCGTGTTCCTGACGGGCTCGTACAAACCGCCCCGTGAGTTCAACTGGAACGTGGGCGTGATCCTGCTCGTGATCACTCTCTTGCTCTCGTTCACCGGGTACCTGCTCCCGTGGGACCAGCTGGCCGTCTGGGCCATCACGGTCGGCACGAATATGGCGCGTGCGACGCCGTTCCTCGGGCACGAGGGGCCGGGCGCTGCGCTGATCAGCTTCGGCGGCCTCGACTTCATCCACGCCGGAGACGATGTGCGGTTCGGGCTATTGGGCGGACGCTTCGTGGGCGAAGGGGCGCTCTTACGCTTCTACGTCCTGCACTGTCTGGGCTTCCCATTGGTGGCGGCAGGCTTGATGGCCCTGCACTTCTGGCGGGTCCGCAAGGACGGCGGCATCTCAGGTCCCCTCTAGAGCGGAAGCGAGCCTAGCCATGCCTACCTGGATCAAGGACCTGATCGACGCCATGTCGGCGCCGATTCCCTACACGCTGATCACGACTGGCCTGCTGGCCGCCGTGATTATCTGGCGCAAGCAGCTGACCCAACCGATCGTGTTCATCGCCACCTCGGTGATCCTCACGATCGGGTTCGTGCTCGCGTTCCCGGACAAGAACTTCAACGCGATCATCACGAAGCCGGACAACGTTCCGATCATCATCCTGTTCGCGTCGGTGTTGTTCTTCACCTGGCTCTCGCTGCGGCGCGCCGTCGTCAACGACGAGCGCATCGCGGAGGGCAAGCCGACGCTCGAGGGGGAGCTCGCCAAGAAGAAGGTCTTCACCTGGCCGGACCTCGTCTACACCGAGCTGATCTGCATCGTGCTCTTCACCGCGGCGCTGATGGTGTGGAGCATCCTCATCCAGGCGCCGATCGAGGAGCCGGCCTCGCAGGCGCGGACGCCGAACCCGTCGAAGGCCCCGTGGTACTTCCTCGGGCTGCAGGAGCTCCTGGTCTACTTCGACCCGTGGATCGCGGGCGTGCTGCTGCCGAGCTTCATCATCGTCGGTCTGTGCGCGATCCCGTACATCGACACGAACCCGAAGGGCAACGGCTACTACACGTTCAACGAACGGCCGTTCGCGATCGTGTTCTTCCTGGTCGGCTTCCTGCTCCTTTGGGTGTCGCTCGTCATCATGGGCACGTTCCTGCGCGGCCCGAACTGGTCCTTCTTCGGGCCGTTCGAGTACTGGGACCCGCACAAGCTGGAGCCGATGGTCAACGTCGACCTCTCGACTCTGTTCTGGGTCAAGTTACTTGGAAAACCACGCCCCGAAGGAGCGATCCTGCGCGAGGCGCCGGGGCTGGCCTTCATCGCCGGCTACTTCCTGCTTTTGCCGCCGATCCTGGGCAAGACCCTGTTCAAGAAGATCGCGACCGACATCGGACCGATCCGCTACAACGTGATGATGCACATGTTCCTCTGGGCGGCGCTCATCCCCATCAAAATGGTCCTGCGCTGGACCATCAGTCTGAAGTACTTCGTCGGCATCCCCGAGTGGTTCTTCAACATCTAGTGGTGTGATGCAGACATTCGCAGTCGTATCCCGGCCCGCATGCACGCGCCACGGCGTTGCGGCTCCTGCGACCAATCCCAGTATCACCGTATTGGCAGCGAAGTTGCGTCGTCGCCGCGCCCTGTGGCACGCACACGCGAACTCGGGATAAGA
>JAAELL010000132.1 GCA_024226735.1 bacterium
ATGCCAGGGCGACAGCATCCGCGTCCGGTTGGCGCCTGGAAACGTAGGCGAATTCGTGGATTCGGGGAGGCTTTCAGGTGCCGACCGCGCGTGGAGGATGTCGTCATGGCGCCGAATGACCTTTTCAACGGGCTGCTAGGAGCCTGTCGAGGAGAGCCGTGCACTCGGCCGGCGGCGCCGCGCCACGCACGGCCACGTTCGAGCTGGCGACGTAGGCCTCCTCCGGAGTGACCGTGAAGCCCGGGTCCTGCTGGTAGCCCGGGCTCTTCGGAACGGCGTTCGCGTCGTCGGGATTCACGACGATCGCGACCGCCTGCATCATCCCATTGTCCTCGTGCGAGAGGATGTGGCAGTGGTCGACGTACTCGCCGACGTAGTCGACGAAGCGTGAGCGAAACACGACGCGACCGCCGCGCGGAAGACGAACCACGTCCTGCCAGCGTGGCGCGTCGAGGAGCTCCTTGCCCGAGACGTCCTTGACGCTCGTCACCCAGGCCGGGTTCTGATGGATGTGGCGCGTCCTTCTTGCCGGGGTACCAGGCGTCCCAGACCGGCAGGCTCGCGTTGAATACGGTCCACTCCTCGGAAGTTCCCGCCTGCATCCGGTGCGTAGTCCTGCCCGTCGACGCTCCCGTTCAAGACGCGCCAGCGCTCGACCGCGCCGGGCCGAATCACGATCGTCCGAATCCGCGTCTGCCCGTTGACGGCGGGAAACGACGTCTGCGTCGTCGACGTCGCCTTCGACGATGAGCAGCCCCGCCATCCCGCCAGCGACCTGGGCGAACGTCGCCCCATGGCTATGCGGGTGGTACCAGTGCGTACCGGGCGGATGCGTCTCGGGCGCGCCGCCTGATGCACCGAGCCGGAACTCGAAGTCCGCCTCGGCCACGACCTCGTTGCCGCGCAACGGCCAACAGTCGGGGTTCTGCGCGGCCCGACGCAGCTCGTAGTCCTTGCTGGGCATAATCGTTGTCGCCGAACGAGCCGTCCTTGTTGCGCCCAGGCTGCACGTGCAGACCATGCGTGTGCAGGTTGGTCGTGTGCACCTGGTGCTGCCCGTTGACGTGCTCCGGCAAACCGTAGCCCGGCGTCGCCTAGGATCGATCGCTCGTCGTGACCGGCGCCTCGCCCCTCGTGAACTTCCAATAGAGCGGCTTGCCGTTCGCGTCCTTGCCCGCCGAGAGCACACTGTCGTTGGGGCCGAGCATGTTGCGCACACGCACGAACAAGGTGTCGTCGCCGCGCATGCGCACGGTCGGACCGGGCGAGGCGTGCCCGACGACGTTCAGGTGCAGCTGCTGGCCCGGCCAATCGTGCGGGCGCCAAACCCACGGCTCGGCCCAGTCGTCCACTGCTCTCTGCAGCTCTTGTGAGCTCGGTCCACCGGCCGGCTGGCCCGGGGTGGATGCGCTCTTGGAGACCGCAGCGTTGGCACTCGCTGCCTCGGGAAGCAGCACCGCACCGGCAGCGGTCGCCGCCAGGAGCTCCCTGCGACCGATGTGTCGCCGGCTCGGCTCGACAGGCGTCCCCTTCCTCATCTCGGGGCTCTCACCATTTCCATCGGACATCTTCTCTCCCGGGCGTCGTCCTTCGGCGGCGTGGTCCGCCCTGATGACAAGAGTCTGACCGCAACGCGTTGGGTTCCCGGTTCGCCTCGCCTAAGATGCGCGCCGTCGCACGGCCCGCCCCCACAGCTCTCGACCATGCCTCACACCGCCCTGGCACACCACCTGCCCAGTTTCGCCCTGATGCTCCTCGTGACGCTCGGCTCCGCCGCGGGACAAGGAACCCAGGATCTGCAGACTCCGCCGCCCTCGCGCGAACTGCTGCTCGAGCTGACGGCCGAAGCGCGCCTCGCCGGAACCAGCGGCTCGCTGCGCTCGGCGGAGATGGTCGCGCGCGTGCTCCGCGACGCCGGCTGGAGCGTCGAGATCGACGAGCGCGAGGTCCTTCTCTCCCTGCCGCGCAAGCTCGAGATCGCGTTCCACGAGAGCGCCGCCGCCGAGAGCCCGTTCCACGAACGCATCGAGCGCTTCGACGCCGAC
Organism: bacterium; assembly: GCA_024226735.1. Taxonomy (GTDB): domain Bacteria; phylum Planctomycetota; class UBA1135; order UBA1135; genus JAAELL01. Next base: position 2,046 of record JAAELL010000132.1, read on the forward strand.
GCCATTCCACCCGGCGACGTGCCGCCGTTCAACGCGTGGAGCGCGAGTGGCGAAGTGAGCGCCCAGGTCGTCGACGCCGGATACGGAACGCGGAAGGACTTCGAGAGCCTGCTCGCGGCACGCATCGACGTCACCGGCAAGATCGCACTGTGCCGATACGGCAAGGGTTACCGCGGCGTCAAGGTCGACCTGGCCACCGAGTACGGGTGCGCCGGCGTGCTGCTGTTCAGCGACCCCGCAGGCGACGGCGCGGAACGCGGAGCGACGTGGCCGCAAGGCCCGTGGAAGCCGGCCTGGGACGCGCAACGCGGATCGATCTCACCGATGGGCCGCACGCCGGGTGACCCGAGCACCCCAGGCTTCGCGTCGCCCGCGCCCGGGCGCCGCGCGGACCCACCACGGCTCAACGGAGAAGCGCTCGAGCAGGCGCTGCCCACGATCCCATGCATGCCGATCGGTGCGGCCGAGGCCGAGCTCTTGCGCTCGCGTCTGACCGCGCGCCGCGTCGCTGCTCCGGACGGGAAGAAGAAGACGCTGCGCGTCGGGCCCGGCCCCGTCGTCGCGACGCTCGTCGTCGATGCCCCCCGCACGGTGCGCACCATCCGCAACGTGATCGGACGCCTGCCGGGAACCGACTCCGCACTGGTGATCGCCGGCAACCACCGCGACGCTTGGGTGCGCGGCGGTAACGACGCGGGCGGCGGAACCGTGAGCCTCCTGCGCGCGGCACAGCACCTGGGCGAGCGCGTGAACACCGGCTGGACGCCGCCCTGCAACTTGGCGCTCGCGTTCTGGGACGCCGAGGAGTTTGGGCTGATCGGCAGCACCGAGTGGGCCGAAGCCAACGCCGACGCGCTGACGAGGGATCTCGTCTGCTACATCAACGCCGATGCGGCCGTCAGCGGCACGAAGTTCCGCGCGTCCGGCACCCCCGGTCTCGAAGCCGTGCTGGCCCGCGCGCTCGGACGCATCCCCTGGCCGAGCCCGCCCGAGGACGAGGCGCTGTTCGGCAAGACGCTGCTCGACCAGTGGATGGACTCGACGAACCGTGCGCCCCACCTCGGCCTGCCCGGATCCGGCTCGGACTTCGCGGTCTTCCTCCATCACCTGGCCCTGCCCGTGATCGACTTCTCGTTCACCGGCAATTCGGGCGGCCAGTACCACACCGCCTACGACGGTTTCCTGGTCGTCGAGCGCCACCTCGATCCGGGCTTCGTCGGCCACGAGACCGCGGGGCACTTCCTCGCCGCCCTACTCGACGAGCTCGCCACCGCGAGACGGCTCGCCGTGAACGACGCGTGGGCCGCGACCGTGCTCGAGGGCAAGGCGCGCGAGAGCACCGAGTGGCTGGGCAAGGAACGCTCCGAGCGCCTTGCGACCGCGTTCAAGACACTCTCCCGAGCAGTCTCGCTCTCCTGGCTCGAGTGGCAGAAGGTCGTGAAGTTCGAGGGCAACGCCTCGTTCGGCCCGCTCGGCAACTGGCCCGCGTTCCTCACCGACCTGCAGAACGAGAGCAACGCCGCCGCGCTGGCCGAGGTCCACGCCGACGCCTCGATCCCGCCCCAGCTCTACTCGGCGCTCGCCAACCCGGAAGGCCTCGCGGACCGCGCGTGGTTCCGCAACGAGCTGTGGACGCCGGCCATCGAGAGCGGCTACGGATCCGAGACCTTCCCGCGCCTGCGCGCCGCCGCGGGGGACGAGAGCCGTATCCTGCGCGAGATGGACGCCCTGGTCGAACGCATCGACGAGCTGCGCATCGCCTGGGACGAACGCCGCCAGGAGCTCCGCGCCGGCAAGTAGCCGCGAACTCGTCTTGGGCCTCCTCTGGAGCTTCTACAAGCGCTTCCTGCGCTACAAGGGCGCGCTGCTAGCCGGCTTCGTGTCGATCCCGCTCGCGCAGGCGGCGGACGTCTACATCACGGTGCTGATCGGCGGCGCGCTCCAGGACGCGCGGACCGCAACGGACGCGTCGTTCATGCAGCGCGTCGTGCTCTTGCTCGGCCTCGCCGCGGTCGCCAACTGCGTCCTGATGTTCGTGCGGCGTTGGTGCATCGTCGTCGTCTCGCGCCGCGTCGAGGTCGACCTCAAGCAAGAGCTCTTCGATCGCCTGACGTCGCTGCCCTTCGCCTACCACAACAAGAGCCGCTCCGGAGACGTCGTCAGTCGCCTCACGTCCGACGTCGAGAACCTGCGCATGTTCCTCGGCCCAGGGCTCATGTACGCGGCGGGCGCAGCCGTGATCGTCCCGATCAGCATGGTACTGCTCTTCCGGCTCAACGCACCGCTCGCCGCGACGATGGTGATGCCGATGGTCGGGATGGGGCTCACGATGAAGCTCTTGACCCCGCGCCTGCACAAGCACTCGGTCGCGGTCCAAGAGTCGCTGGCCGACATCAGCCATCGGGCGCAGGAGAACTTCGCGGGGATCCGCGTCGTCAAGGGCTACAGCCGCGAGGACAGCCAGGCAAGCCGCTTCGAGGCGACGAGCCAGGACAACCGCGAGAACCAGATCCACCTCGGGCACGCGCGTGGGCTCACGCACGCCGCCGTGAACGGCGCGTTCGATCTGACGTTCGTCGTCATCCTGGTCATCGGCGGTCTCGCCGCGGTCGACGCCTCGCTCCCGCTCGGCAACCTGTTCATCTTCATCGACCTCACGTTCAAGGTCTTCTGGCCCCTGATCGCGCTCGGCTGGATCGCCGGCATGTACCCGCGTGCGCTGGCGAGCGCCGAGCGCGTCAACGAGCTGCTCAGCGAGGTCTCCTCCATCCGCGACCCGCAGTCGCCGGCGCCCCTGCCCGAGCTCGAGGGCGCTCTGTCTCTCACGGACGTCGGCTTCACCTACAAGGGCGCCCTGCACCCGGCCCTGCACGCGATCGACCTCGAGGTGCCGGCAGGCGGCACGGTCGGCGTCGTCGGCCCGACGGGTTCGGGCAAAACGACGCTCCTCAACCTGCTCGGCCGCTTGTACGAAGCCGAGGGCGAGATCCGCCTCGACGGGGTGCCGATCCGCGACCTCACGCTCTCGGACCTGCGCGGCGCGCTCGGCTACGTGCCACAGGACAGCTTCCTGTTCTCGGCGCCCTACGACGAGAACGTGCGCTTCGGTGCGGATCGCGACCTGTCGGACGAAGAGGTCGCGCAACTGACCGCACGCGCCGCGATGGCCGACGAGGTCGCCGAGTTCCCGGATGGCGTGTCGCAGCTCATCGGTGAGCGCGGCGTGACTCTCTCGGGTGGCCAACGCCAGCGAACGTGCATCGCGCGCGCGCTCGCGCGCGATCCGAAGATCCTGATCCTCGACGACTGCTTGTCGGCCGTCGACACCGAGACCGAGCAGATGCTCGTCGACAACCTGCGCCAAGCGGGAGAAGGACGGACCGTCGTGCTCTCGGCGCACCGCCTCTCGACGGTGCGCAGTGCCGATCGCATCCTCGTCCTCAGTTCGGCGGGCGAGGTCGAGGCGACCGGGACCCACGACGAGTTGATCGGGGAAGAGGGCTGGTACAGGACGACGTGGCAGCAGCAGCAGCGCCGCAAGGAGCTGAAGGGAGAGCTCGAGTGAGCTCGCGGGCTGCCAATCGCGGACATGCCGATCTCGAGGAAGAGGTCGTCGCCAGCAAGGCGTGGGACCACTCCCTGTTCAAGCGGCTCCTCGAGTACGCGATACCGCACAAGGTGCTCTTCGCCCGGTGCTTCGCGGTGCTCGTGGGGCTCTTCGCGCTCGAGCTCGGCGGCACGTGGGTCTGGCGTCACGTGCTGGACGGTCCGATCACGGCTGCGCAGGGCGTGGCCGACAAAGCGCCCTATGTGCGCTCGCTCGTGCTGTGGATCGGCATCTACCTCGCGATGATCGCGGCCATGATGGTCCTGCGCTACTTCGAGACGTCGCAGCTGACGCGCACGGGACAGGCCGTCATTCACGACCTGCGCAGCCGGCTCTTCCGGCACATGCAGCGTCTCGACCTGGCTTTCTTCGACAAGCAGCCCACGGGCTCGCTCGTGACGCGCGTCACGACCGACGTCGAGCACCTCAACGAGATGTTCACGTCGGGGGTGGTGGTGCTCTTCTTCGACCTCCTGAAGGTCGCGGTGGTCCTCGCGGCGCTGTTCTGGATCGACTGGGAGCTGGCGCTCGTCGTTACCGCGATGACGCCGCTCCTGATCGGCATCTCGATCGCCTTCCGCGGCGGCGCCCGGCGCGCGCACCGCATCGTGCGTGCGCGCCTGGCGCGCCTCAACGGCTACTTGCAGGAGGTCCTGTCGGGCATACGCGTCGTGCAGGTCTTCCGCCGCGAACCGCGTGTGTCGGGCTTGTTCGAGGACCACCTCGACGAGTACTTCCAAGCCAACCAGCGGACGATCTTCCTCTTCGCCCTCTTCTATCCGTCGATGTCGCTCGCCGTGTTCGCGATCCAGGGCGTGGCGCTGTGGGTGGGGGTGACCTCGATCACCAAGAGCACGCTCACCTACGGACAGTTCTTCCAGTTCTGGCTGCTCCTGAACATGCTGGTGCGGCCGATTCGCGAGCTCGGCGAGCGGTACAACGTGCTGCAGTCCGCGTTCGCCTCCGCCGAGCGCATCTTCCAGGTCCTCGACACGCGCCCGACGGTTCGGCACCCCCCCATCCCCGAGCCCCTGCCCGAGTCCTCGACCCCGCCGCACGTGCGCTTCGACGACGTCTCGTTCTCCTACGTGGAGGGCAAGCAGGTCCTCGACGGCGTCAGCTTCGAGATTCCGCCGGGCGCGACCGTCGCCGTCGTCGGCGCCACCGGATCGGGCAAGTCGACCCTGGTCAATCTCCTGCTGCGCTTCTACGAGCAGGATGCGGGTCGCATTACAATGGACGGCGTCGATACGTCGAGCCTGTCGCCCGACGAGCTGCGCGGCCACTTCGGTCTTGTGCTGCAGGAGGACTTCCTGTTCGCGGGCTCGGTGCGCGACAACCTCGTGATGGACCGCAATGAAGTCGACCAGGAGTCGCTCGAGGAGGCGCTCGAGACGAGCAACGCCAAGATGTTTCTCGCCCGCCTGGACGGCGGCCTCGACGCCGAGGTGGCGGAGCGCGGCGCGACGTTCTCGACCGGCGAACGCCAGCTGCTGGCGATCGCGCGCGCTCTGGCGGGACGCCCGAACATCGTCGTCCTCGACGAAGCGACGGCCTCGGTCGACTCGGAGACGGAGAAGAAGATCGAGGCCGCGACCGAGCGGTTGCTGACGGGTCGCAGCGCGCTCGTCGTGGCGCACCGCCTCTCGACCATCCGCCGCGCGAACGAGATCCTCGTGATGCACAAAGGGCGCCTGCACGAGCGCGGCACGCATGAGGAGCTCCTGCGCCAGGGCGGACTGTACGCGCGTCTGTACGCCCTGCAGTTCGCCGACCAAGACGACGCGGCGGCCGTCGGCTAGAGGTCCGGCCGGGACTCTAGCCTGAATCCGGTCTAGCCAGCCGCGCGCCGCTCTCCGTAGTGCTGGACGATGGACTCCGGGATCGCGTGGAGCGAGCTGACCTGACACACGAAGCCGCGGTCGACCGCCTGCCGCGGCATGCCGTACACGACGCACGTCGATTCGTCTTGCGCGATCGTGTAGCCGCCGCCCTCACGCACCTTCCCCATTCCGGCGGCGCCGTCGTTCCCCATCCCGGTCAGAAGAATCGCGAGCGCCTTGGCCCCCGCAGCGCTCGCGACCGACTCGAACAAGACGTCGACCGAAGGGCGGTTGAAGCACACCTTCGGTCCGTCCCACAGCCGGATTCGGTACTGCCCCATGCGCCGGATCACCTTCATGTGCCGTCCGCCCGGCGCGATGTATATGCGTCCGGGAGTGACGACGTCGCCCTCTTGGCCCACGGCCACCTCCAGCGCGCTGACGCCGTTCAGCCTCTTGGCCAACGACTCGACCGCCATCGCCGGCATGTGCTGGGCGACGACGATCCCGGGCAGGCCCAAGGGAAGCCGCGCGAACAGCTCCGCCAGCGCGGCCGGCCCACCGGTCGAAGCTCCGACGGCGATCAGCTCCGCGCCGGCATCGAACTGGACTCCACCGAGGTCCAAGGACACCACCTCTCCTGCACCGACAGCCCGCGGCGCCAGGACTCGGCTCTTGCCGATCAAATCGATCTGGTGGCAGAGATCCTCTGTGAATCGCTCGACGTCGTAGTTCACCCCGGGCTTCGGCAGCACCGAGACCGCGCCCTCCTCGAGGCACTTGAGCGCGAGCTCCGAGCCTCGTTCCGTCCACGCGCTGATCACGATCGTCGGAGTTGGCTGGTGCTTCATGATCCCCTTCAAGAACGTGAGGCCGTCGACCTCCGGCATCGCCATGTCGAGCAAGACGATGTCCGGCCGAAGGCGCTGGAGCATCACCTTCGCCTGGTGTGCATCCCCCGCCGACCCGGCAACGCTCACCCCGTGCGCACGCAGGATCGAGCGCAGGATGGCGCGCACGGTCGAAGCGTCGTCGACGATCAGGACGGCGGGGCCCGACGTCATCTCGATGCCTCGTCTCGCGCCCGCGGCTCCGTCCGGACCCGGATCAAGAGGGCCCCGTCGCAGGACTGCAAGCGCACGGCCGTGCCCGTTGTCCGGGGCGACGTCGCGGGCACCTGCGGCAGGCCGAGTGTGAAGTCCTCGTCCACCCCGCCCAGCTCGACGATCACCTGCCCGGCGAGGATGTTCGCGAGCTCCAAGAGCGCCAGCTGGCCGTCCTCCGCTGTGACCTCATCCTCCTCGCTCGCCTGGATGCCGGCCGCGAGCTCGCGAGCAAACTCCTCGTTGGCCGAGAGCGAGAGGTCCCCCTGCAGGCGCTCCGCTTCGAACCGAATGTGCCCGTGAATCGTCAGGTCGTCTTCGTCGCTCGCCTCCACGTCCTCGACGAACACGAATGCTGTCTGCTCGAGCACCGCTTTCGCGAGCTCGACGATCGACGCGTGATGCAACTCTGTTTGGCTCATGCTTCGCTCAGCTCCTCATCCATCAGCTGCACAAGATCTTCCGGGGCAAACGGCTTGTTCAGGTAGCCGGAGACGCCGAGCCGGCCGATGCGCATCAGGCGTCCCGCATTGCGCTCGGTCGTTACGAGAATGACGGGTACGTCATCACGCTTGCGCTCCTGTCGCAGCACACGCAAGAACTCCTCGCCGTCCATCACCGGCATGTTCAGGTCGAGCAGCACGAGGCGGATCTCGTTCGCGTCGACCAGCGCCAGGGCCTCGACGCCGTTCCCGGCCTCGCACACCTGGTCGTCGTCGATATCCAGGTGCGCGACCGCCTTGCGAATCATGCGCCGCAGAATGACCGAGTCGTCCACGATAAGTACTTTGCCGTTCATCACTCAGTCCCTTCCGATCGTCATGGTCTGGGCGTCCACAGCTGCTTCCGTTCTCCTTGCGAATCGACCGAAACGGTTCCGTTCGTTAGGTCGATGTGCATTGTTCTCGCCACGGATTGCCCCAGGTCGGTCGCCGCCAACCGGATGCCGTTCTTGAACAGCAGCTTCCGCATCAACGTGTGATTCCTCTTGCCGATCTTGAAGCCCGCGGTGTCGTCGAGGAACGCCGCCGCACCGACAGCGCAAACGATCATCCGCTCCTTTCGGGCGCCGAGCTCATACGCTTTGCGGAAGAGCAGCGGAATTCCCGTCGTTCCGTAGTGCGCGGCCCGGTCGGGCGTGACCTCCACGCCGGTCGGCGGCATCGGGAGCATGAAGTGCAGCAGGCCCGATACGCGCGTGCTCGGGTCGAAGACCGTCATCCCGATGCAGGAGCCGAGCCCGACGGTCATCAATTCGCCGGTCTGCCCCATGGACACGGTGTAGCCTCCGATTCCCACCTGGCGTGCGTTCATCGCTGTCCCCTGACCTCGTAGGCACTCGGACCGATGAGCTGAATGCCCTTCATGCCGGTCGGCGCGAGCTCGGAGGTGCCGAGAAAGAGGTAGCCTCCGGGACGTACGAGGCGCACGAAGCGTTCAACGACGCTGCGGCGCGTCTTATCGTCGAAGTAGATCAAGACGTTGCGGCAGAAGATCGCATCGAAAGGTCCGGTCATCTTCCAGGGGTGCAAGAGGTTGAGCTTCGCGAACGACACGACCTTGCGCACGTGGTCGCGCGGACGAAACGTGGCTTCTCCGCCCGCGGGCAGGGACTCGATGTGCCGCTTCTGGATGGCCGCGGGAATGTTCTGCGCCGCTTCCGCCGGGTACTCGGCCCGCGTCGCCTTGTCGAGCTCGTCGACGGCGAGGTCGGTCGCCAGAATCTTCGCATCCCAGCCCGCGAGTCCGTCGAGCGCCTCGTGCAACACCATCGCAAGGCCGTACGGCTCACAGCCCATGGAGCAACCCGCGGACCAGAAACGCAGGCTCGGCCGACTCACGGCTGGCTGCTCCGTGAGCGGATTCAGGAGGCGCGTGCGCAAGAGGTCGAAGTGCACGGACTCGCGGAAGAAGCCGGTCCAGTTCGTCGAGAGCGAGTTGAACAGCTCCTGCTTGGCTTCGTCGCTGGGAGTGTGACGGTAGAGCTCAATCAGGGCCGGAACGCCCGACAGCCCGAGCCGATCCGCGAGCTTGGTCAGGCGACTCAAGATCAGCGCATGCTTGGACGCCGTGATGTGGAGCCCGAACCACTCGTAGGCCTTGGCCTGGATCAGCCGAAACCCGGTGTCCGTCAAGGCCGGCGCCGATGCGGCGGGCTTGCAGTCATTGGCCGGCGGCATTGGAATCACCTTCTTCGCAATCCGCCGAAGGCGCGTCGGCCGTCGAGTGACCGTCGTCCGCGAGCGCGAGATCGATGTCCAAGAGGCCGACGATCTTCTCGCCGTCCGCAATCTTGCCGACGCCCTTCAAGTACGAGAGATCGACGCCCGCGCCGATACGCGGAGGAGGCTCCATGGCCGACGTCAGAATGTCGAGCACCTCCCGAACCTGGTGCACGATGCACCCGATCAGCGCGACCTCCTCGGAGGAGTCGACGAAGACCTCGAGCACGACGATGCAGGTCTCATCGGTGAGCTGAAAGGCCTCCAGGCCGAGTTTTGCGGCGAGGTCGACGATGGGAATGATCGTCCCCCTCAGGTTGATCACGCCGACGACATGGCTGGGCACGTTCGGCAGCGGCGAGATATCGTGGAACGCGATGATCTCGCGGACCTTGTGGATGTCGACCGCGAACTCCTCGGTGTGGAGCATGAAGGTCAGGAACTTCTGAGCGGTGGAGGTTGTCGTCTCGGCGGTCATCGTGGACTCCTGATTCTGATTCAAACGGTCGCCAGCGGCGTCTCGAGCGCCGTCAGGAGCGAATCGATGTCGAGGATCATGGCGACGCGGCCGTCACCGAGGATCGCCCCACCCGCGAGCCCGTTCGTTCGCCCCAAGGCCTTGCCGAGACTCTTGATGACGACCTGCTGTTGTCCGACGACCTCATCGACCGCGAGGCACGCACGACGGTCGTTCGCCTCGACCTGCACTAGCGTCGTGTCCTGACACTCGCCCTGCGGCGCGACGCTCAGGTCTTGGGTCAACCTGTGAATCGGCACGAGGCTGCCGCGGACGTTGATCATCTCGCCCTCGACCATGAGCTTGTGCCGCTTGTGTTCGTCGAGCCGCATCGTCTGTTCGATCGTGAGCGTCGGGATGACGAACTGCGTCTCGCCAATGCGGACGATCATTCCGTCGATGATCGCGAGCGTCAGCGGGAGCCGAAGCGTGAAGACGCTGCCCTTACCCTCCTCTGACTGGATGTCGATCTTGCCGCGCAGGGCCTCGATGTTGCGCCGCACGACGTCCATGCCCACGCCTCGCCCCGAGATTTCGGTGACCGTCGACGCCGTCGAGAAACCCGGTTGGAAGATGAGCTTCAGGATCTCGGCGTCCGCCATCTCCTCAACGCTGGAGTCGGGCGGAATGATCCCCTTCGAGATCGCCTTTGCGAGAATGGCCTCGCGCTTCAGGCCTCGACCATCGTCACGGATCTCGATGAAGATCGAGCCGCTGCGGTGGTAGGCACGAAGCTCGACGCGTCCACGCGCTGGCTTGCCGACACGCACGCGCTCCTCCTCGGGCTCGATCCCGTGATCGATCGAGTTGCGGATCATGTGCACGAGAGGATCACCGATCGCCTCGACGACGTTGCGGTCGAGCTCGGTGTCTTCACCGGTAGCGCTGAACTCGACCGATTTGCCGGAACGGCTCGCGACGTCGCGCACCAGACGGGTCATCTTCTGGATCGTCGACTTCATGGCGACCATCCGCAGGGACATCGAGGACTCCTGCAAGTCGCGCGTGATCTTCGAGACCTGAGCCAGCTTCCGTTCGAACTGATCGTTACGCAGCTTGGCGAGGTGTGGGTCCTGGGCGACCATCTGCTGGGCGATGACCAGCTCGCCGACCATGTCGACGAGCCGATCGAGGCGGCGCGTCCCAACCTGGATCGACGGACCGGTCGCCTTGGCGCGGCGCCGGCGCTTGGGAGGCGCCTCCGAGGCGGGCTTGGATTCCGGCTGCTCGGGCGGCCCAGCCTCTGCCTCCGGCTCCCGCGGCGCGGGCTCCTCGACTTCCGCTTCTGGCTCCGGCGCCGAGGCGGGCGCACCGCCGGCGGTCGCGCCCGTGGCGCTCGAGTCCGCACCCGGATCCTCAGTCAGCTCCCCCGCGACGCGCGCGAGCCGTGCGGCGAGGTCGTGGAGCTGCTTGCGCTTCGGCGCCGGATCACCAGCGAGGTGACCGATCAGCGACGTCATGGCGTCGCAAGCCTCGAGGACGTGCGAAGCTTGCTCGGAACCGCACGCGAATCCGGTCTGGCGAAAGCGATCCAGGAGCGCCTCGGCCGAGTGCGCTAGAACGACCATGTCCTCGAGCTGCAGGAAGCCCGCGACGCCCTTGATCGTGTGGAACGCACGAAAGACCCGATCGATGAGATCGCGCTCGTAGGGATCGTTCTCGAGCTCGAGCAGCGCACCCTCCGCGTCTTCGATGTGTCCGCGCGCTTCGGTGACGAACTCGCTGAGCGTCTCGTCCTCGTAGATGTCGTCGGGGAATGCGACGAGCTCATCGGGCTCGAACTGGTTGGGGTCGCTCTGCTTGGATTCGGCCATTCTCGATCCTCCTCGCACGATCACCGCGAACAGCGTGCGAGCCATGCAGCATCGACGTTCGGGCCCGCGGTCATGAAGGAACAGACGCGCTGGATCGAGCGCAGTGCCACTTGCGGGAACGCGGTCGACACGCGCAGTCCTCGTCCGCACGGCGACCAGGACCGTTTTGGGGAAACCGGCAATGCCGGCTCACTTCCTCCTCACGCTGGCCGCGCACGCACCCGATCCGAGGGAAGTCCCCAAACTCCCACTGACGATCCATGAAGTCCCCGATCATCGCTACTGCCCTCCTCGCCTCCAGCTGCGCGACAACCGTCTCCGAGACCTCTGTCGAGGGGAACTTCGCCGTGCTCGACCAGTACAACTTCCGCGGTGTCCCCCAGAACGAAGAGGGTGTCGTGCAAGCGGACTGGACGAGCACGTTCACACGTGAGTCGGGAGACAGCTTCTACACGAGCGCGTGGGCCAACTTCGACATGAAGGACGACGTCGGCGACGCGGTGCTCCCCGGTGATGCGGGCGGTACGGCGAGCGAGATCGACCTCATCGCAGGGTACTCCCGGGAGTTGGACGGTGTCGGCATCGACACCGGCATCATCCACTACGCCTTCCCCGGCGGGGGCAGCTCGACCTCCGAGCTCTACGTCGGAGCGACGTGGGCGCTATCCATCGGAGATCTTGCCGCGACCATCTACTACGACGTCGACATCGTCGGCGGATTGTACGGGCGCGTCGACCTCAGCCGTGACTTCGAGATCGACGAAGCGACCGTGCTGAGCACCTCCGCTGGCGTCGCCTGGTCGGACTCCGACCATTCGGAGGCCTACTACGGGGCGAGCGAGTCGGACCTGGCGGACTTCGGTGCCTCGGTCGCCGTCAACCACACGCTCGACGAAGCGACGACCGTCGGGCTTCAAGTGACCTACACGTCCATCCTCGGCGATGACCTCGCCGACGCGGTCGACGACGCCGGCATCGAAGAGGACAACGTCTTCGCGGGCATCACGCTGAGCTGGTCCCATTAACCCAGCGGCACGAGAGCGGCCACAACGGACAGGAGCACCCCAGCATGCGATTCCTCAAGTTCAAGAACTTCAAGACCAGGACGAAGCTCCTGGTGTGCTTCGCCGGAATCGGGATCATCCCGCTCGCCGCGACGGCCAGCATCAGCCTGCGCCAGTTCGGACTGGTCATGAATAGCACGTCGGACGACGTCAGCGAAGTGCTGACCGAGTCCGCCAGCAGCAACCTGTCTGCCGTCGGCGACAACAAGCGGTACGCGATCGAGGCCTACTTCCGCACGATCGAGAGCCAAGTCCTCGACATGGCGCAGAACAAGCTCGTCGTCGACTCGATGCAGAGGTTCAGCGCCGACTTCGAGCAGTACCGCGGAGAGCGGCACCTCGATACGGACGACATCGAGGCGATGCGCGAGGATCTGAGCCGGTACTACAGCGGCCCGTTCAGCCAGGAGTACGCGGTCCAGAACGAGGGCGAGCGCCCCGACGCACTCTCCAAGCTGCACGGCCTGACCGACGATGCGGTCGCCCTCCAGCACGCGTACATCTCGGCCAACCGAAACGCGCTCGGGCAGAAGGACGCCCTGCAGTCCGCGGAAGACGAGACCAGCTACTCCAGCTTCCACGCCGAAGTCCACGCCTCGTTCCGTTCGTTCCAGCAGCACTTCGGCTACTACGACGTCTTCCTCGTCGACGCGCAGAGCGGCGCGATCGTCTACTCGGTCTTCAAGGAGCTCGACTTCGGCACGTCCCTGCTCGACGGGCCCTGGGCGGACACGGGGATCGCCGAGGCGTTCGGGCTCGCGAACCGGCTCTCCAGCGGCGAGGTGGGTTTCGCTGACTACGCTCGGTACATGCCATCCTACGAGGCACCGGCCAGCTTCATCGGATGCCCGATCTTTCGCGGGCGCGAGCGGCTCGGCGTGCTGATCTTCCAGATGCCGCTCGACCGCATCTCCGAGGCGATGAGCTCCCGAGCAGGCATGGGTCTGTCCGGTGACAACTACATGGTCGGACCGGACCACTTGATGCGCTCCGACTCTTGGCAACACCCCGAAACGCACTCGGTCTCCGCGTCGTTCCACAATCCCTCGGAGGGCACGTGCCGCACCGAGGCGATCGACCAGGCCCTGGCCGGAGCCACGGGCCAAGGCATCGTCACCAGCTTCGCCGGAACGCCGATGCTGGCGAGTTGGCGCCCAGTCGAGATCCTCGGCAAGCGCTGGGCTCTGATCACCGAGAAGTCCCGCGACGAAGCACTCGCCGCCCTGACGGACGTCCGGGCTGGAATCGCCGGCCTGCGCAGTGGGTTGACCATGACCTTGCTGGGCTTCGGCGGCATCGCATCCCTGGTCATCGTCGCCATCGCTCTGTTCGTGGGCCGATCGATCGCCAAGCCGTTGACCGAGACGGCCATCGCCCTAAAGTCGATCGGACGCGGCGACATGACTCCGCGTCTCGACGTCAACAGTCGGGACGAGATCGGTGAGATTCGCAAGCACCTCAACCGCTCGCTCGAGAGCCTCGGCGCGATGATGTCGAGCGTCCAGACGGGTACGGAGGAGATCGATCGTGGATCGGACCTGATCAGCAAGTCGAGCCAACAGCTCGCGCTGAGCGCAACCGAGTCCGCAAGCTCCCTGATCGAGATCTCGGGGGCGATCGAGCAGGTCTCGGCCATGTCCGCCCAGAACGCCGAACGATCCGGGGACGCGAACGGCCTCTCGAGCAAGGCACGCCGGTCCGCCGAGAACGGTGTCGATCAGATGAACGAGATGACCTCCGCCATGAACGCGATCAGCGCGTCGTCCGCGGAGGTCTCGAAGATCATCAAGGTCATCGACGAGATCGCGTTCCAGACCAACCTCCTCGCCCTGAACGCCGCCGTGGAAGCGGCGCGTGCCGGAGAGGCCGGCAACGGATTCGCCGTCGTCGCCGAAGAGGTCCGCAGCCTCGCGATGCGCAGCGCCGAAGCCGCCGGAGACACGGCGACGAAGATCGAGGCGGCCACCTCGCGCGCGCACGCCGGTGGCCAGATCGCCGTCAAAGTGAGCGAAGTTCTCGCGGAGATCGTCGAGTCGATTCGCGGCGTCGACCAGATCCTGGAGGGCATCGCCACGGCGTCGCGCGAGCAGCTGACGGGCCTCGAGCAAATCGCGAACGGAACGCGCTCGATGGAGGAGGTCGCACAGGCCAACGCGGCCAACTCCGAGGAGCTCGCGGCCACCGCGCAGGAAGCCTCGTCCCAGGCCGCATCGCTGCGCGAGCAGGTCGGCCGATTCCGCTTCGACTCGAATGAGCGCCCGCCGACCCAACCCGGCCCGTCCTGGAGCCCCGCCGCCTTCTCCGGCGGAGACGTCCCCCCGCCCCTACCGTCCGGTCCGCCGGGCAAGGCGTCGGCCGAACTGGACTGGAGCGACAACTCCGCGACGCTCGAGAGCTTCTAGTGGTGTGATTCAGACAGTTGCGGTCTTATCCCGAGTTCGCGTGTGCGTGCCACAAGGCGCGGCGACGACGCAACTTCGCTGCCAATACGGTGATACTGGGATTGGTCGCAGGAGCCGCAACGCCGTGGCGCGTGCATGCGGGCCGGGATACGACTGCGAATGTCTG
>JAAELL010000133.1 GCA_024226735.1 bacterium
GCGTTGCGCCTCCTCCGAGACTTGCAGCGAAGTCGCGTCGTCGCTGCGCCTTGCAGCGAACGCGTACGCACCGACCAAAATGCCGCACAAGAGTGAATCACACCACTAGCCCCGACCTGGCAGCATCGCCCGCGCCCTTTCCTGGGACTGTGGCCCTCGGGGCCTTACACTCTGGGCCGGATCGCCGGGAAGACCGGCCGATCTTCCACGTCCAACAGGCGATGCAAGGCTCCTCGATCCCCGAAACCGTGCTCGTGACCGGGGGCGCCGGCTTCATCGGCTCGCGTCTGGTGAGCGAGCTCATGGGCGCAGGCCGCCGCGTCGTCGTCGTCGATGACTACTCGAGCGGCAGACGCGACCGGCTCCAGAGCGCGGCGCCGATGCTCGCGGTCGCCGACATCGGGGCCCCCGGTGTCCTCGCCGGGCTCCTCGCGGACGAACGGCCCGGCTGCATCGTTCATCTCGCCGCGCGCGTCGGCGTGCGGCGCGTGCTCGCCGACCCCGAGGGGTGTCGCGACGAGAACCTGCGCGGCGTGGGGCGCCTCGTGCGCGCGCTCGCCGAGATGCCGGCCGGCTACCGTCCGCGATTGCTCGCCGCGTCGACGAGCGAGGTGTACCGCGAGAAGCGTGCTCCGTTGGACGAGGGCGATCCGCTCCGGCCGCTCGACGGCCGAGGGCGCTGGGCCTACGCCGCATCGAAACGGCGCGCGGAGCAGGAGCTGGACCACGCGCGCGCGTGGACGTCGGGCTCCGGCCCCTTGCACCTGCGCTTCTTCAACGTCGTTGGCCCGGGCCAGGACGCGGACCAGGGCATGGTGCTTCCGACGTTCGTCGAGCAGGCGCTCGCCGGCGAGCCCGTGACCGTGCACGGCGACGGCGACCAGGTACGCACGTTCGCGCACGTCGACGACGTCGCGCGCGATCTCGCGTCTCTCGTGGTGCGTGAGACGATGCCGGGCGGCGCCCTCAACCTGGGCGGCACCGCGGTGTGCACGATGGAGGAGCTCGCGCGTTGCGTCGTGCGTATCGCCGGCAGCCGCTCGGAGATCGTGCGTGTCGATCCGCGTCAAGCGGTGTCGACGCGCTTCGAGGAGGTGCGGCACCGCGAGCCATCCCTGGCTCGTGCTCGAGCGCTCGACCTCGCGCGCACCCCGCGCAGCCTCGAGGCGATCGTGTCCGACACGGTCGCGCGTCACGCGGCTCTGCAGCCCCCCCGCGAGTCGTGCGCGTCGCCCGCGTCCTGACGCGCCTCAACCTCGGCGGGCCCGCTCGTCAGGCCCTCGCTTGCGATCCGATCTTGGCCGCGCGTGGTCACACCGTGCGCGTCTTCGCCGGTGCTCCGGAAGCGGGTGAGGGGGACCTCTTCGAGACGTTCACCGAGCGTGGCATCGACGTCGTGCGAGTGCCCGGGCTCGGGCGCAAGATCGCGCTCGGCGCCGACCTACGCGCCGGCCGCTTCCTGCGCAAGGCGCTGCGCGAGTGGCGGCCGGACCTCGTCCACACGCACGCCTCGAAGGCCGGGACGCTCGGGCGTCGCGCGGCTTGGTCGGTCGGAACGGCTGACACGCGCGACGTACGCACCGTGCACACCTTTCATGGGCACGTGCTCGAGGGCTACTTCCCACCGGCGATGTCGCGCGGCCTCGCGCTGCTCGAGGCGCGCCTCGCGCGCCGCACCGACCGCGTCGTCGCGGTCTCGCACGCGACGGCCGACGACCTCGTGCGGCTCGAGGTGTGCGGCGAGGAGCAGCTCACCGTCATTCCGCCCGGCGTCGATCTCGCGCCTCTGCTCGCGGTCGACGGACGCTCTGGGGCACTGCGCCCACTGGTGGGGGCCGGGGACGACGTGTTCGTCGTCGGTGTCGTCGGCCGGCTCGCGCCCGTCAAACGGCCGGCGCTGGCGGTCGAGATCTTCGAGATGCTCGAGGCCCGCTATCCCGCGCTCCAGGTCGTGTTCATCGGAGACGGCACCGAGCGCCGCGCCCTCGAGCGCCGCATCGAGCAGGGGGCGCCGGCGGTGCGCGAACGCGTGCACATGGTCGGTGCGCGCGCCGACATGCCGGCGGTGCTCGCCGACCTCGACGCCGTGCTCTTGACCTCGACGAACGAGGGGTTGCCGGTCGCCTTGATCGAAGCCGGAGCGGCCGCGCGACCGGTCGTTGCGACGTCCGTCGGCGGGGTTGCGGAGCTCGTCGCGCACGAGCGCACGGGCTTCCTCGGGGAGGGCCGAGACGAGCTCGCCTACGGCCTCGCGCAGCTGCTGGACTCGCCCGAGCTCGCCCGGGCGATGGGGCATCGCGCGCGCCTGCGGGTGGAGAAGCGGCACTCGGGCGAAGCGCTCGCGGACCGCCTCGAGTCGCTCTACCAGGCGTGTCTCACCTGAGAGCGGACGGTCTCATTCTCGCCGTGCCGCTGGCGGGCGCCGTCCCGGGAAGGTAGAAGGCACGGTGGCAATGCGTCTTCTCATGGTCAGCGGCGATCGCCAGGTCGCCATCGGCGAACGCGGTCCGTTCCACTCGATGCAGCGCGAGTTCTCGCGCTACTTCGACCGGATCGATGTGCTCTGTCCACGTCCGCCCGGCGCCGTGACGGTGCGCTCGATCCACGACAACGTCCACTTCCATCCCGCGGACTGTGGGCGGTCGGGGATGGTGCGCTACATCGCGTCGAAGGGGCGCGAGCTGGTCTTGGAGGGCGGGCACGAGCTGATCGTCAGCCACGACTACGGCTGGTTCTACAACGGCCTCGGCAGCTGGCGCGTCAGCCAGGCGACGGGCGTTCCCTACCTGTCCGAGCTGCACCACGTTCCGGGCCACCCCGTGCCCGCCAACATGCGCGAGCGGTTCGACAAGTTCGTCGCGCGTTGCTACGTGCGTTGGGCGCGCACGAAAGCGGTCGGCTTTCGCGTCGTCAACCACGACGAGATGCCCTCGCTCCTCGCGCGCTGGCACGTGCCGGCGGGCAAGGTGATCGTCCTGCCCTCCCTGTACATCGACCTCGACGTGTTCCATCCGCCGGCCCAGCCGGTCGAGCACGAGCACGACGTCGTCTACGTTGGCCGCATGGTCGCCAACAAGGGCATCGACCGCATTCTCGATGCGCTGGCGCTGTCCGATGCCCGTGGCGTCCGTCTGCGCGCCCTGTTCGTCGGCAAGGGGCCACTCGCGCGCGACATGCAGAGCCGCGCCGAGCACCTCGGCATCTCGGGCCGAGTGCGCTTCGTCGAGTGGGTCGACTCACCCGAGGCCCTGGCGGACGTCTACCGCGCGAGCCGCCTCTGCGTCTGCGCGTCGACGTGCGAGGGTGGCCCGCGGTTCACCGTCGAGGCGATGGCGTGCGGGACGCCGGTCGTGTCCACGCCGGTGGGCGTGATGGGAGATCTCCTGGGCGGCGACGACGCGGGCGCGCTGGCGCGCTTCGACACCGCGGACCTCGCCGCGACGATCGAGCGCGTGCTGGAGGACGAGGACGTGCGCAGGCGGATGGGCGAGAGGGCGTTCGAGATCGCGAGCCGATTCGAATACTCTGCGGCGATCGGGGTCTACGCGAACGGCCTGCGACGGCTCGCGGGCAAGGAAGAGATTGCCACTTCGCGGGAGCTCACCCCCGGGAACGGAACGCCATGAAACTGATCTTCGTGACGCAGGTGATCGACGGCGACGACGCCGTGCTCGGATTCGTCGTGCGCTGGGTGCGCGGCCTCGCCGCGGTCTGCGAGCGCGTGCGCGTGCTCGCACTCGAGGCCGGCGACATCTCGGAGCTCCCCGCGAACGTCGACGTGCGCGTGATCGGTCGCGAGGGGCGCATCGCGCGCTACCTGCGCTACCAGCGCTTCCTGCGCGAGGCCTTCGACGAGGACGGCTTCGGCACGATTCTGACGCACATGGTCCCGCGCTACTCGCTGGTCGCGGCGCGGGCCGCGAAGCGTGCCGGCGCGCGGCACTTCTTGTGGTACACGCACAAGGGCGTCGACGGGCGGCTGCGACGCGCCGTCGACCGCGTCGAGAAGGTCTTCACTGCTTCGGCCGAGTCCATGCGCGTGGCGACCGACAAGAAGGTCGTCTCCGGACACGGCATCGACCTCGCGCACTTCGAGCTCGATGCGCCACCCCAGGAGCCCGCGCGCCTGCTCTCGGTGGGCCGGCTGTCGCCGTCGAAGGACCCTCTGACGATCTTCGGCGCGCTCGAGCGGCTGCTCGGGGAGGGCCGCGAGCTGCATCTCGATTGGGTCGGCGGCGGGCTGACCGAGAGCGACGAGGAGTTCCGCGTCGCCGTCGAGGAACGCGTTCGGGGCCCGCTCGCGGGGCACGTGCACCTGCACGGCTCGATTCCGTACCGCGACATCCCGCGTTTCTACCGAGACGCGACGATGTTCGTCTCGGCGAGCCGCACCGGCAGCGTCGACAAGGTCGTGCTGGAGGCGATGGCGACGCGACGCCCCGTCGTCACCTGCAACGAGTCGTTCCCGGCCATCTTCGCGGAGCTCGGCGACGAGGCCCACGCCCTCGAGTTTCCGACCGGCGACGCGGCGGAGCTCGCGGCGCGCATCGGTGCTCTCCTCGACCGCGGGCAGGCCGGGCGCGACGAGCTCGGTGGCAAGCTGCGCGCAATCGTCGCGCGCGACCACGAGGTCGACGCCCTGATGACCTACCTCGTGCGCGAGATGGGGGGCGAGTTCGACCTGGCCGAGGAGCTCGTTCCCATGAATCCGAACGTGCCCGTGCAACCGGACGTCCCCCCAGGGGGGGGCGGCGCGTGACGGCGCTCGCCGAGCTCTCGATCGTCGTGCCTTCGTGGAACGTCGAGGGCCTCCTGGCCGCTTGTCTCGACAGTCTGCACAACGCCTGCGCGCTCGGCGCAGACGTCGTCGTCGTCGACGACTCGAGCGAGGACGCGAGCGCCGAGCTCGTGCGCGAGCGCTTTCCCAGCGTGCGCCTCCTCGAGAACGAGACCAACCGCGGCTTCGCGCACGCCGTCAACCGCGGGGTCGCCGCTTCGTCCGGCCGCTTCGTGCTGCTGCTCAACGCGGACACCGAGGTGCGGCCGGGGGCGCTCGAGACGCTCGTCGGCTTCCTCGAGGAGCACCCCGACTACGGCGCGGTGGCGCCGATTCTGATCACGCCCGGCGGCGCTGTGCAGCGTACGTGCATGCGCCTTCCGGGGCTGGCGACCCCGTTCTTCTTCGGGACCCCGCTCGAGCGCTGGATGCCGCGCTCGCGCGAGCTGGAGCGCTACTTCGCGCGCGACCTCGCGTACACGCGCGACATCGACGTCGACCAGCCGCCGGCTGCGGCGCTGTGTCTGGCACGCACGACGTGGGACGCCGTGGGGGGGCTCGACGAACGGCTCCCGCTGTTCTTCAACGACGTCGACCTCTGCCTGCGCCTCGCGCGTGCCGGTCGGCCGATCCGGCTCCTGACGGAGGCGGAGGTCGTGCACCACGGCGGGGCGAGCACGAGCCAGCTCGACGACTTCGCCGCGCGCTGGCACAGGGACCGGCTCGCCTACTACCGCAAGCATCACGGCTGGGCGGCGGGCGTGTGGGTCAAGGCGTGCACGACGTTCGCGTGGGTCGACCACGTCCTGCGCGGATGCGTGTGCCGCCTGCGCGGTCAGCCGAGCGACGCGTTCCTGCCCCTGTTTCGCGCCTACCGCGGGTTCCTCTTCTCTTGAGCGTACCCCTCGTCCGCGAGCCGATCGCCCGTCCGGTGCGGCGCGTGCTGCGTTGGATGCTGTCTTTGCGTGACGCCTCGGGCGCGATCGTCTGCCCGCAGCACAAGATCGAGCACACCGGCAAGAGCGCGGGTGCGATCGTGATGGCGTGCGCGCTGGCACGCCACGATCCGGAGGCGGATCGGGACGAGCTGCTCTCGGTCGCCGTGCAGCAGGCGCGGCGCCTCGTGTCGCGGCTGGAGCGCGAAGGCGAGAGCACGTGTTTCACCTTTCGCCCTGGGCGCCACGATCCCTACAACTGCTCGAACAACGTGATCGACGGCGGTGCCTGCAGCGATGCGCTCGCCGAGCTCGTGCTCGCGTTCGGCGATCGGCTGTCGGCCGAGGAGCGCGAGTCGTTCCAGCACGCGAGCGTGCTGCACGCCCAGACGTACCTGCGCTACGCGATCCTCGACAAGGCGATCCCGGCCCAGCGCGCGTGGGCGATGACCGGCGTCGCCGGAGCCTGGAAGCTCGCCGACCACGACGTGCTCGAGCTCGCCGTGACCGAGGGGGTCGGGATCCTGGAGGGGCTCCAGCACGCCGACGGCAGCTTTCCGTATCACCCGCTCGAGGGCGGCCCCGGGCACGTCGGTGCGAGCGACGTCTCGGCCTTCTACCAGTCGCGCGTGACCGCGTTCCTAATGTTCGCGCTCGAGCGCATCGGGCGCAATCCGGCGAGCGAGCTCTTCCGCGGTCCGATCCGGCGCGGGCTCGATTTCTTGCTCGGGCTGCAGGGGCCGGATGGCATCAAGTGCGGCCTCGTCGAGGCGAAGCCCTGGTACTGGGGCGCGAACCACGAGGTCGTCTCGCACCCCTTCGACACCTACGCGCTCGCGCGCGGCTGGCACCACTTCGGGCACACCTCGCTCGCGCGCGGCGCGCGGCGCGCCTTCGAAGCGTGGGCGGAGCGCCTCGCGGAGAGCGGTGCGCCGCGCAGCCACCTGCCGGGTGACGGTCGGCGCGCGAGCTACCAGTGCCCCGTCTTCTGGGCGGGCCAC
The DNA here is from genome assembly GCA_024226735.1 of bacterium. Lineage (GTDB taxonomy): Bacteria > Planctomycetota > UBA1135 > UBA1135 > JAAELL01. Next base: position 6,714 of record JAAELL010000133.1, read on the forward strand.
ACGTCGTGGATGGCGCGCGCGCTCGCCGACCTCGAGGCGCTCTGGGATGGGGCGGCCCCGGATCCGGGCGGTCCTGGCGCGGGGATCGAGATCGGGATCCAGAGCTATCCGAACGCGTCGCTCTCGCGCCTGGACGACGGTGTGGTGACCGCGTGGGTGCGCGGCGTCCGGCCCGGGTTCAACCTGCACCACGGCAGCCCGCACGGCGCCGGGCTCGTGCGCGTCGTGCGCAACGTCGACGGCAGCGAGCTCCTGACGCGGCGCGGACTCGACGCGCGCGCCGAGGGCGAATGGAGCGGCGCGAGCGGGCGCATGCAGCCCGGCCGCGGCGTGCGCAGCGGCAAGAAGGAGCTGCGCTTTTCGTTGTGGCTCGCGCGCAACCAGTTGCGCGGCGGTCACGCCGGCGCGGCGCTGCTCACGCCCGTGCGCACGTTCCGCGAGGGCATCATCCGCTTCGCCGCGCCGCGCGTGTCGAGCGCGTTCCACCTCGCGCCGCGCACGCAGATCCTCTCCGACGGCGTGCGTCTCGCGAGCGCGCTCGCGCGGACGGACGGCACGCCGGTTCCGGGGACGGAGCTCGCGCGCACGTTCCGCATCGACGGCGACGGGCTCGAGGTCGAGGACGAGCTCCTCGCGGCGCCGGGCGTGCGCGGGCTCGACTACCGCGTGCCGGAGGCGGCGACGGACGTCGAGCGCGAGAGCGCGCGCGTGCGCTACCGGCTCGCGTAGGCGGCACGCGGGCGGACGGCTCGAGCGTTCTTGCTAGTGGTGTGAAGCGGACATTCGCAGTCGTATCCCGGCCCGCATGCACGCGCCACGGCGTTGCGGCTCCTGCGACCAATCCCAGTATCACCGTATTGGCAGCGAAGTTGCGTCGTCGCCGCGCCTTGTGGCACGCATACGCGGACTCGGGATAAGA
>JAAELL010000134.1 GCA_024226735.1 bacterium
AGCCAGCTCGGAGGCTGGCTTCGCGCGGCTCCCCGCTGGGGAAGAGGAGGCCCTTCCCCAGACCCCATCCCTCTTGACCGACACGATTCACCCAGTACCAACCAACTGAAGTTCGGTGTCCGAGAAACCCCGGAGGGTCAAGATGTCGGCGTCGGTCGGCAGCGGCGGTCCCTCCAGTACGAGCTCTCCATCTCGCAACCGGAAGCAGGGCTTGGGCCTGTCACGAACGCACAGGATCGTACGGTCGAGATCGAAGACCATGATCCCCACCACTATGATGGGATCGACGAACTGAGCGTGGCTCTCACGGAAGCGCAGGTACATCTGCCCGACACCATGGCCACCCGTCGCGAAGTTGTACGCGGTCCACTGCGGAAGGGTCGCATCGATCACGTCAGGTATCTTGTGCGGGATCGGGGTGGTTCCGACCATGAACGAGTCCCCGTAGCACAAGACGACATCCTCGGTGCGCACCGTGTAGCCGGGCTTGTGGTGGATGGCGAGGGGGTCGCTCGGAGTCGCCAGCCTGCGCCAGCCGAGGACGGGATGGAGGGTTCGGCTGCGGGGCCTCGGATTCCATCGGTCGCGGAGCTTGTAGTAGTCGTCGTCGCTCAGGCGGTCCGCGTAGTGCCATTCCTTCCGGAGTCCGGAGAAGTCTGCTGCAATCCCGATGCGCACGAGGCCCTCGGAGGCGAGCGGTACCACCAGGAACAGGGTGAACAGGAGAGTGCTGATCCTGGTGGCGATCCGGGACGGGGGCCGCAGCAACGCGTAGAAGGACCAGAGGAGGAGTCCGACGCCGACGGCGAGCAATCCCATTCGCGTCGACCTGGCCTCGATCCACGCGGAGCCCAGCAACCAGTCCGCCGTCCAGGGATTCCAGAGAGCAGCGGCGGCGATGTTCGAGGCGAACACCCCGAGCCGACCCACGGTCGATCGGGTCGGGCGGACTTCATTCGGCTCTGTGAGTGTCAACGCTTCTCCTCGATCCTCGGTGTCCGGATGGGCCGCTAGGCGGGGCGGAGGAGACCCGAAAGCGTATGGACCGGAATGCCACTTGGGTCCACTTCACGAGGCTGACACACTCTGCCCGTGCCCACAACCTGTCTCTGGGATGGGCGTGAGACGTGACCATGTGTTCCCGCGAGTGCGGCACGAGAGCCGCGAGGCGCTCGAGGAATGTCAGCGGCGCGAAGACGAAGTGCGTCGTGCCATCACGCCACGGACGGCGGAGCTCGTAGACGAGGTTGCCCTCGGGCGACAGCGACAGGCGTTCGGTCGCGATCGGGGGGCGAGCCACGTAGCGGCAGAGGTGTTCGAGGCGCTCGCGGTCGCCAGCCTCCACCTGCCCCTGGGCGTGCAACGAGAACCCGTCGATCGCTGCGCACAGTGCGCCGGGCTCGAAGGAAGGTGCGTCACTCGGGGGATGGCCGAGGCGTTCGATGCGGCGGCCGGCGAAGCTGATCGAGCAAGACGAGCACTACGATCTCGTCTACCTGGCGTTTGCCCACAGCAACCGCGGGAACACCTATCTCTCGCTCGCGCACTACGACGAGGCGCTGGCGGACTGCGACAAGGCGATCGCCATCCGAACTCGCCTCGTCGACGGCGAAGGTCGTCGGGAGCTCGTCAACGACCTGGCGGGGTCGTTGCTCGCACGGTCCATTGCGCACTTCCTCGCAGAAAACCACCAGGAGAGCCGCACAGACCTGCAACGGGCCCATGACCTACTCGAACAGCCGACGACTCCGCGGAATCCTCGCCGCGAGGACCTACTCGAGAAGCTCACAATATTGCGCGACCTGGTGGACACGCGTTGATGATGGACCTTCACAAACGCAGCGACCTCGACCGGCGACGGAATCGCCCTCCGGTCGAGGTCGTCTCTGGGCCGAACCGCCCGCTACTTCTTCGATCGCACGTTCGCGATCGCGCGCTCGGCGTCGCGCGCGGCGGCCGTGTCCGGATGCTTCTTGGCGATCTTCTTCAGGGCCGTGATCACCTTGGTGCGGTTCTTCTTCTTGATCTTCTCGGGGACCGTCTTGCGCACCTTGAGCTGCGCCTTGAGGATCACCTGCGCCTCGTCGTCGCCCTTCAGCTTCTCGAGCACGGCGTCGACGCGCGTGCGTTCGGGCAGCTTGTCGAGCGCCTTGGCGGTCTTCTCACCCGTCTCCTCGACGGCGAGGAAGTCGCCCTCCTCGAACAGCCGCTCCACCTGCGCGGTGCGCGACTCGATGACGCCCTGGATGGCGGCATGAACGTCCTCGCCCTCGTCGCCCATCTTCGCCGCGGCCTCGAGCGCCTTGCCGAGCTGGTCCTTGAGGAACGCCTTGCGCACGCCCTTGGCCGCCTTCGGCCACTCGAACGCCGGCGTCGGCAACGCGCCGACGATGTGCTGCTCGACGATCGCGTCGGTGAGCGAGCTCGGGTGGCCCTGCCACACGATCGTGCCCGACGCGTCGATCAGCGCCGCGGACGGGAAGCCGCTCATGCCGAGCTTCGACATGCCGGCGAGCCCCTTGTCGTACGCGTACGCGTACCGCATCGAGTGCTTCTCGACCCACGGTTCGGTCTGTCCTTTGGATTCACCGGTGACCCCGATGACGCTCAGTCCCTTGTCCTTGAACTTCTCGTGGAGCTCGTTCAAGTGCGAGACGGAGCCGGCGCACGGGCCTCACCAGTAGGCGAAGTACTCGATCAAGATTGCGCGGCCGCTGAAGTCTTCGATCGACTTCGCCGCGGTCGCGGTGAAGTCATCGAACTCGACGTCGAGTTGATCGCCGACTCCGGCCGCGAGCGCCGGCCCCATCGTCGCGAACGCGACGAGGGCGGCAGCCTGCACGGGTTGGAGGAAATGCATGATGTTCGGGAGGTTGGTCGCGGGCCCGGACATCGGGCACGCCGTGTCCCCCATCATCGGAAAAGCGAGCCGCCCGGGGCGCGGGGCTCCGGGCGGCTTACATGGCTTTGACGCGCGGGCGGGTGCGCTCCGACGGTCAGACCTCGGTCGTGGTGATCGTGATCTTCTTCGGCATGCTCGCCTCGGCCTTGGGCACGGCAATCGTCAGGAGGCCCTGCTTGAGGTTGGCCGAGATGCGATCGCGATCGATCTCCGAGGGGATGCGGAAGGAGCGCTGGAAGCTCCCGAACGTGCGCTCGACGTAGCGCCGGTCGTCATCCTCCTGGCGCTGCTCCTCGTGCCGCTCGGCGGTGATCGTAAGCACGCCCTCCTCGATCGAGACGTCGATGTCCTTCTCCAGGACGCCGGGCAGCTCGGCGTGGAGGCGGTACTCGGTCTCGTTCTCGAAGAGGTCGACGCGGAAGCCGTGGGCGACGCCCGACAGCGGGTTCACCCGATCGAGGCCACGCGTGAACGTGTCGAGGAACTGGTCGAAGGGAGGGAAGAGGGTGTGGGCGCTCGAGGCGCGGCGGGAGCTGGTCATGTCGATTCCTTGTTGAGGTGCCTTCGGACCCCCCGAAGGACGCCCCGCTCGGGGGCATGCCAGGGATAGAACAAAGGGCGTGCCAAGATCGACGAAGCCCCCTGGGCGCCCGATAGAGGGGGGCGAGGGCTCGGAGCGGCATTCGACGCCGCCATATTGGCGCGATATAACGCCATTTCGGCAGCTCAGCCTGGGGCTCAGTCCGGCAGCTTGGCGCGCGCCTCGGCAAGGGCCTCGCGCAGACGCTTCGACACCTTGTCCCGCTCGGCCCGCATGTTCTTGCTGGCCTGCGCGCGCTGCTCCTTCGTGCCGGTGTGCTCCGCGAGCTTGGCCGCCCGCTCGTCGAAGTGCACCCAGGCCGCCTTCACGGCGGCGTCGTAGTAGCCCACCGAGGCCTCGAACATGCCCTGCTCGAACAGGTGCGAGCCGTAGATCTCGAACGGCCGGAAGCGTTCGTCCGCGCAGCCGTGGCACGTCGCGCGCTTGCTGCCGAAACAATAGCCGCACGCGGTGATGCGCCCCTTGTCGCACGAGCGGCAGGGCTTCGGATCCTTCTTCTTGCAGAGTGAGCAAGCAAAGACCCCTTTCCCGTCGCAGCCCACGTGCGCCTTGACGCCACCCTTGCCCCTGCTGCTGCCGCCGACCAGGACGGTCCGCATCTTGCCCGTCGCACCGCAACGCTGGCACGGAACCTTGGACGTGTCGTTGCAGCTCCGGCAGGCGACCTTGGGGCCTTGGCACTTGTCGCACGGCCGCGGCTCGATCTTGTCCGCATGGGCATGGCAGGTCCGCTTCCTGCCGACCGACCAGGGACAGTTGTCGGGATTCGGCCGCACCGCACAGAGCGGGCATGGCATCAGCCCCTCGCCGACGCAGTCCATGCAGGCTCCCGGAAACTTCCCGCGACCGCGGCACGTCGGACAGACCTTGGTGCCCTTCGTGCACACCTTGCAGGGCAAGGTGCCCTTGCGCTTGCAGTACCTGCACGGATCGCGTTCCTGCTTGGCCTTCGAGCCGAACTTGCCGCTCCATGGGCTGTAGCCGTCCTTGCACACGCGAGTCAGGCAGTCGATGCGGCCGTCCTCGCACTCGAGGCAGTCGTAGCGGCCGAGACCGTTGCAGGGCCGGCAAGGAACCATGCCGCGCTTGGTTCCATCGCACGAGAGGCAGCGGATCAGACCACGGTCGACGCAGAGCTCGCACTCGTCGGAGGCGAGCCCATGGCGGTGGACCCCCGAGGCGGTCGCGCGCGGGGCGGCGCAGAGGAGCGCGAACAGAAGGGGAAGGAGCGCGAGGAGACGCGAGGTCTTGGTCATGGTCGATGGGAACTGGCCGACGGGCGCACCTAGTGGTGTGATTCACTCTTGTGCGGCATTTTGGTCGGCCCGTACCCGCCCGCTGCTGCGTTGCGCCTCCTCCGAGACTTGCAGCGAAGTCGCGTCGTCGCTGCGCCTTGCAGCGAA
>JAAELL010000135.1 GCA_024226735.1 bacterium
GTCCACGATCGCGATCTCCGTGCGAAGCCGTGCGATCTCGAGTTCCTCCTCCAGCCAGGCGTACCGTTCCTTGAGGCGCGTCAGCTCGCTGTCCTCCGCCGGCGGCTTCGGGGGACGGCCCGGCGGACGAGGCTCGAGACCCTCGAGCATCGCCTGGAGCGCCTGCTGTCGCATCTCGTGGAAGCGAGTCTCGCTCAGACCGAGTTGCTCGCAAGCCTGCGCCACCGAGAGATCTCCACCGAGCGTCGCGAGGATCGCCTTGAGGCGCTCCTTGGTCTCCGCGTCGGTCTCGAGACCGTCCACGTGTCCGAGCCGCTTCGGCGGGCGTCCACGGGTCATGACGCCGCCTCCTCTCCCTCATCACGAGGCCTGAGCCTCATCCGACTCTCCATCGTCCTTGGGCCGGGCGAGCATCGCAATCACCTTCTTGCCGCGATGCCCACGCTTTCTCGGCTTGCCGCGGGAGGGCTTCTTCGCCGGGATCCCCATCGATCGCCGAGACGCTCGGACCAGCGACGTCAGTCGGTTCACCTCACGACCGAGCCGATCCTTCTCCGCCGTGATGCGGGCGATCTCCTCGTCAGCCCGCCGCTGGCGCCCCCGGGGCCGCGGCTCCAGGGCCTCGATCATGCCCTGGAGGCCACGCGCTTCGAGCTGGTAGTACCGGTTCGGCGAGACACCGAGAGCCTCGCCCGCCTCCTGCGCACCGCGGATCCCCGCAAACACCTCGAGGATCACCGCCGCCGACTGCTTCGCCTTGCGACTCCCGGTCAGCGCCGTCGCGGACTCCCTCTTGCGCGTGCTCATGACTCCTCCTCTCCTTCGGTGGACTCTTCCCGTCGGCCCTGGGCCGAGAGGTCCACCTCCTCGCGTGTCCCGTCGTCCTTCGTCATGACCACCTTTTCGCCCTCGGCATGGAGACTGACGGACTCGTCGCCCACACGGCCCGTGAGATAGAAGGCCTTGCGAGGCTTGCCGTGCTTGGCGAGTTCGAGCGCGTTGGCCGCCACGCGCGCGTCCATGGACTGGCGCACCTCGGGAGCCGCGGAGAAGAAGACGTCGGCCGGGATCAGCCCGTCGAGCCCCTGATGCGTCCGGCGGAAGTTGTAATGATCGACGAAGTGCCCGACCCGCTCCCGGGCCTCGTCAACGTCCCGAGGACGACGCGACTTCAGGCACTCGCCCCACAGCGTCTTCCACCACCGCTCCGTCTTCCCGACCGTCTGCGGATGACGAGGACGCGCGAGAATGTGATTCACGCCCATCGAGTCGAGCACCTTGCGCAAGGCGCTCTTGCCGCGCCACGAGTGATACTGCGGGCCGCGGTCCGTCAGCATCTCCTCGGGGGCCCCGAAGTTCGCCGCGGCGGTGCGGAAGACGTCGATCACGAAGCTCGACGAGCTCGCGGCGGACACGCCGTGGCCAACGATAAAGCGACTACGGTCGTCGAGGAAAGCCACGATGTACACGCGCCGAC
>JAAELL010000136.1 GCA_024226735.1 bacterium
GTGTGAGTCACTCTTGTGCGGCATTTTGGTCGGTGCGTACGCGTTCGCTGCAAGGCGCAGCGACGACGCGACTTCGCTACAAGTCTCGGAGGAGGCACAACGCAGCAGCGGGCGGGTACGGGCCGACCAAAATGCCGCACAAGAGTGACTCACACCACTAGGTGTCTACCCGCATGGAGCGTTGCCAACGCTGAACGAGGCTCCCGTCGTGTCGACGCGCGCCGCCGAGAACGACGTTGTTGGCGAAACGTCGGACGAAGTTGAGCAGCAAATGGACCGCTGACAGAAACCGCTCCCAAACATGGCGTTCCGCGCTCCAGCGCCCCGTCTTGGACGAATCGTTCGCCTCGCGTTCGAAACCGCGCAATCCCCGGGAATAGAAGTTGCTGAGGGCCTAAAAGTCCCCCTGGGCCGTCTGGGATGCGGCTCCAAAACAGCGAGTCGCCGAAACCGGCCCGGCATTGCCGGCCCGGCTCGGTGAGCGGTGTCGGTGTCACAGCTCATGCTCGATCGGGGGACTGCCGATGGTAGACGAGGCCATTCCCCGCGACCCGCCCCCGTGGGCACCTCTACCCACGTTCCAACACCCATGACCGAATCCTTCAACCTGTTCGACCTGGTCAAGGACGACGTAGCTCGCACTACCGCGTCCAGCTCCATCTCCGAATGCGGGTTCCGCGAGTACCTCACCGAGGTCGCCAATCAGCCGGTGCTGGCGCGCAACGCGTGGCAGCGCATGATCGACATGATCGAGTCGCACGGCTCGGAGGAGCGCGACTGTCCAGAAGGGACGCGCCCGCGCTGGCGGATCTTCGACGATCCGTTCGATGGCGGTCGGGATGCGATCTACGGCCTCGACGAGCCGCTGGCCGAGCTCGTGAGCTTGTTCCGTGCCGGCGCCCGGGCCCTGGGTCCGGAGCGACGCATCATCCTCCTGCACGGTCCGGTCGGCTCCGCGAAGTCGACGATCGCACGCCTTCTGAAGAAGGGGCTCGAGCGCTACACGCGCTCCGACGAGGGGGCGATCTACACGTTCTCGTGGATGATCGACGGTCAAGAGATCACGTCGCCGATGCACCAGGATCCCTTGCTCTTGATTCCGGAGGAGGGTCGGGAGCGGATCGAGGAACAGCTGAACAAGGGGCTGCGGACCGAGTACCGCCTGCGGATCGAGGGCGAGCTCGATCCCGTCAGCCGGCTGTACTACTCCCAGCTCATGGAGTGCTACGAAGGCGACTGGGAGCAAGTCGTCGAGCACGTCAAGGTGCGCCGCTTCGTCTTCTCCGAGTCCGATCGCGTCGGCATCGGCACCTTCCAGCCGAAGGACGAGAAGAACCAGGACTCGACCGAGCTCACCGGCGATCTCAACTACCGCAAGATCGCCGAGTATGGCTCGGACAGCGACCCGCGCGCGTTCAACTTCGACGGCGAGTTCAACGTCGCCAACCGCGGCATGCTCGAGTTCGTCGAGGTGCTCAAGCTCGACGTCGCGTTCCTGTACGACCTCCTGGGCGCGACTCAGGAGCACACGATCAAGCCCAAGAAGTTCCAGCAGACCTCGATCGACGAGGTGATTATCGGGCATACCAACGAGCCCGAGTACCGCAAGCTGCAGAACAACGAGCTGATGGAGGCGTTCCGCGACCGCACCATCAAGATCGACATTCCCTACAACCTGCGCCTCTCGGACGAGGTCGAGATCTACCGCCGCCGCTATGGCGACCGCGCGACGCCTGGGCGTTGCATGGCTCCGCACACGCTCGAGACCGCGTCCCTGTGGGCCGTGCTCACGCGCCTGGACGAGCCGCAGCACCCGAACCTCACGCTGCTGCAGAAGTCGCGGCTGTACGACTCCCAGGAAGTGCCCGGCTTCACGCGCGAGCAGGTGCGCGAGATGCGCGCCGGCGCGTCGCGCGAGGGGATGGAGGGCATCAGCCCGCGCTACGTGCAGGACCGCATCGCCTCCTGCCTCGTGGCGTCCAAGCCGACCGTCAGCCCGAAGGACATCCTCAATTCACTCGAGAAGGGGCTGCAGCACCACTCGATGGTCGCCGGCGACGAGGTGCGCAAGCGCTACCTCGAGCTGATCGCGACCGTGCGCGAGGAGTACGAGGAGATCATCAAGCACGAGGTGCAGGTGGCGATCGCCGCGGACCAGGAGGCGATCGATCGTTTGTGCTCGAAGTACCTCGACAACGTTCGCGCCTACACGACGCGCGAGAAGGTTGTCGGGCCCGCCGGAGAGATGAAGGACCCCGACGAGCGCTTGATGCGTCTCATCGAGGAGAAGACCGACATCCCCGAGAGCCGCAAGGACGACTTCCGCCACGAGCTGATGAACTACATCGCGGCGATCCACCTCGAGGGCAAGCAGTTCGACTACCGCCAGAACAAGCGGCTGACGCGGGCGCTCGAGCTGAAGCTGTTCGATGACCACCGCGACTCGATCCAGCTGACGAGCCTGATGTCGACGGTCGTCGACCCCGACACGCAGGACAAGATCAACGTGATCCGCGATCGGTTGATGCGTCAGTTCGGCTACGACGAGATGAGCGCCGACGAGGTCCTGCGGGAGGTCGCGAGCCTGTTCGCGCGTAGCGAGCAGCGCCCCGAGTCAGGCGGCGGCAACAAGGACGCCGCCGCGTAGGGGCGGGAAACATCGATGGGCTTTCAGGTCTACAGGATGGAGCGCGACCGCGCGCGCTTCCGCGACATCGTGCGTGGGCGCCTGCGCCAGGATTTACGCAAGTACCTCTCGACCTCGGAGCTCCTCGGGCGCCAGGGCAAGAACTCCATTTCGATCCCCGTCCCGCAGATCGAGCTGCCGCGTTTTCGCTTCGGCGAGAACAAGGGTCAGGGCGTCGGTCAGGGCAGTGGCGAGAACGGGCAGCCGATCGACGGTGACGGACAAGACGGCGAGGGCGCCGGCGCCGCCGGCGAGCATCCGGGACAGCACATCCTCGAAGTCGAGGTCGAGCTGGAGGAGTTGGCGGAGATGCTCGGCAAGGAGCTCGAGCTGCCGAACATCCAGCCGCGCGGCAGCAAGCAGATCCACATGGAGGGCGGTCGCTACACCGGGATCCGTGCCCAGGGGCCGCAGTCCTTGCGGCACTTCCGGCGCACCTACCGGCGCGCGCTCAAGCGCACGATCGCCTCGGGCGACTGGAACGCGAAGGATCCGGTCGTCGTGCCGATCCGAGAGGACGAGCGCTACCGCGCGCGGCGCACGACGCCGCAGCCCGAGTCGTCGGCCGTGATCTTCCACATGATGGACGTCTCGGGCTCGATGGGGCGCGAGCAGAAGGACATCGTGCGCATCAAAGCGTTCTGGATCGACACGTGGCTGCGCAGCCAGTACCAGAACATCGACGTCGTCTACATCGTGCACGATGCGATGGCCAAGATCGTCGACCAAGACGCCTTCTTCCATCTGCGTGAGTCGGGCGGGACGAAGATCTCGTCGGCCTACGAGCTGTGCCTCAAGCTCATTCGCGAGCGCTACCGTCCGGAGAACTGGAACATCTACCCGTTCCACTACTCCGACGGCGACAACTGGTCGGCGCGCGACACCGAGCGTTGCGTGCACCTGCTCGACGACGAGATCCTGCCGCGCGTCAACCAGTTCTGCTACGGGCAGGTCAAGAGCGCGTACGGCTCGGGCCAGTTCAAGAAGGACCTCGACGCCGCGCTCGGCTCGGACGAGCGGCTGGTCACCGCCGGCGTCAATAGCCGCGAAGAGATCGCGGACTCGATTCGTCAGTTCCTGGGACAGGGGAGGTAGCGATGGTCCGTGGCGGTTCGTTGACGCCTCACTTGTTCGAGGAGGCCGTGCGTGCCGAGAAGGAGGCGCGCGCCGTCGGGCTCGACTTCTTCGAGGTCGTGTTCGAGATGCTCGACGCGCGCGACGTGAACGCGGTCGCCGCGTACGGCGGCTTTCCGATCCGCTACCCGTCGTGGCGCTTCGGGATGGACTTCGAGCGTCTACAGAAGGGCTACGACTACGGTCTCTCGAAGATCTACGAGCTCGTCATCAACAACGATCCGACGTACGCCTACCTCGTGCGCTCGAACTCGCTGATGGAGCAGAAGCTCGTGATGGCGCACGTGTTCGGCCACGCGGACTTCTTCAAGCACAACGTCTGGTTCGCGCCGACCGAGCGCAAGATGGTCGAGGTGATGGGCCGCAACGCGGGCCGCATCCGCGGTCACGTCGACCGGCACGGACAGAACCGCGTCGAGCGCTTCCTCGACACCGCCCTCTCGCTCGACAGCCTGATCGATCCGTACCTTCCGCTGCGCGAGCACCTGCAGGGCGGCCAGCCGTCCGTCCCGACCGAGGGCCTCGCCGAGCGCGCACGGCGCTCGTTCGAGGCTTCGATGGGCGAGCCGGAGCCGGCGCTCGAGGCTCAAGCGGCGGAGAACCGCGCGCTGCCGACGTACGACGTGATCGGCTTCTTGATGGAGCACGCGCAGCTCGAGGCCTGGCAGCGGGACATCCTGCGGATGGTGCGGGACGAGGCCTACTACTTCCTCCCGCAGCGGATGACGAAGATCATGAACGAGGGCTGGGCATCGTTCTGGCACAGCCGTCTGTTGACGTCGCGCCTGCTCGACCCGTCCGAGATCGTCGACTTCGCCGACTGCCACGCGGGCGCGACCGCGGTCGCTCCCGGTCAGCTCAACCCGTACAAGCTCGGCATCGAGCTGTTTCGCCACGCCGAGCACAAGGGGCACGATCTCTTCCGCCTGCGCCGCGTCCACAACGACGTGTCGTTCATCGACGAGGTCGTCGACGAGGAGTTCGCGAGCACGAATCAGCTGTTCGTCTACCAGCGCAACAACCGCACTGGCCGCCCCGAGGTGGCCGACCGCTCGTGGACGGCGATCAAGGAGCAGCTCTTGCGCGAGCTCACCTGGTGCGGCGCGCCTCGGATCCAGCTCGTGCAGGTCGGCGCCGACCGCGAGCTGACGCTCGTGCATCACCACGAGGGCCGCGACATCAAGATCGACGAGGCGGGTGAGCTGTTGAAGCAGATCGCCACCCTGTGGGGCTCTCCCGTGCACCTTCTGACGATGGACGACGGACAGGGCCGGCGTGTCACGAGCGACGGCGAAGAGGTCAGCGTCGTCGAGACGAAGGCGGCGGAAGAGGCCTGCGGGACGAGCGCGGGCTAGTGGTGTGAGTCGAAAGTTCGGCGCATTTGTCCGAGCCGCTTTCGTGTGGGGGCAAGGCGCCGGGTTCTGTGCGTAGCCTCTGTGCTACTCACACCAGGGATAGATACTGTCTTGGGGCAACGCCGCCACCGCGCGA